>DATCRE010000438.1:0-23102 GCA_036569145.1 Cyclobacteriaceae bacterium | reverse complement strand
CAGATTTGTAGATGAGTTTTCAGTAAGGGCCTTACTGTTAACAGTGGCGATGGGAATAGGATTATTTTTTAATTCTGTCGAATGACTTATACCTGTAACTATAACTTCGCTTAGTTCGGTTATTGTATTATTCATTTCAATACTAAACTCCACATCACCATCAATCTGAATCGTTGTTATTACAGATGAAAAACCAAGACATTTAAACTCAACTAATATTTTTCCTTTGGGCAGATTATCAAAAATATAATTGCCATTCAGGTCAGTAACTGTTCCTCGTTTTAAATCAGGGATATAGATTGAAGCAGCAGGAACTCCTGCATGATCAGGATCTGTAACAGTACCATGAAGTTTGTTTTGTGCAAGCGTTGAAATTGAAAGTATGAGAAAGCAAAAAGAGAAAATTAAAGAGCGCATTTTGTTACAGTTTGAATCAATGCAGCAAACATAGGCATCGATCCATTGTTTGCAACTACGTTGCAGATATTATTCAGCAATAAAAAAGTAATTCAGTCAACAATATCAGACCATTTGAACTTTTTAAATATGTAATAAATGAAATTGAATGAGAGGATGGAGTCCTTTTCTTCCTTGGCTTTTTCTGCTTGTTTCTGATTTTCAGGTTGCTTCGAGGCATCGTTACTAGCTCTTGAGCGTTGATGCCGGTGATTTGCAATCTGATTTGATTTAGCTGTAGATGAGATTATAGAGTCTTTTGAGATATATGATCCAACTTCATTTTTAGTAGCAGAACCTTCATCTTCAGAAAGCGATTCTGTCTCAAAATCGTTTAGTTCTTGTGTTGATGGCTTCTCGGTATATTGACGGGGAGCTAGCTCCGACTCCTGAGCAAAAGATCGTAATGGATTTATAACAACCAAAAAGGTTGAAACTGCTGCACTTAAAATGATGTGTTGAAGGTTTAGCTTCATAGCAGGTTTAAAAAAGTCGTAACGACTATAATTATTATTTAGTTGCTGAAAAATACAACTTTTAACTATGATTACAGGTTTAAATGCCCATTATTTCGACGTACTGCCGCACACAATCGTCAAATAAAGCATTTTTCCATCATTTGATCCGGTATCAATCGGTTTTAGACCCACAAAAATAACATCGTTTGTGTATTATTGATGAAATTTAGCTGCGTAGGGCAAACAATGCATGATCACATTTCTACAGATTGAAGAAATAACAAAAGGAAGAATCCTTGATTCATTTCAGGATAAAGTTATCACTGAACTTACAATAGATAGCAGAAAGGCTTCTATCAGCGAGGGGTCTTTATTTTTTGCTATAAAAGGTGCGAGAAACGACGGGCACGATCACATACAAGAATTATATAATCGCGGTGTTCGTCAATTTGTCGTTGAAAGAAATATCACATTCATACATCATAATGATGTAAATGTTCTGAAGGTAAAATCATCAATAGAAGCTCTTCAATTAATTGCAGCGTCACATCGAAAGCAATTTTCAATACCTGTTATTGGCGTTACAGGCAGCAATGGTAAAACCATTATAAAAGAATGGGTATATCAATTATTATCCAAGGATTACAATTGCATTAAAAATCCTGGTAGTTATAATTCACAAGTAGGTGTTCCTCTTTCGGTTTGGCAGATGCAGTCATACCACCAACTGGGAATATTTGAAGCTGGCATTTCAAAGGAAGGTGAAATGGAAAATCTGCAACGCATCATTAACCCAACACTTGGAATTTTTACAAACATCGGCTCAGCACACGACGAAGGTTTCCAGAATGAAAAAAGTAAAATCAGAGAAAAGCTTACGCTATTTAAAAATGTAACAAAGCTGATTTATTGTATTGATCACGTCGCTATTCATAATCAGATTGCCCAAACTAATATCTCTACACTTTCCTGGGGATTTACAGGTGAACCATCTATAAAAGTTAAACTTCAATATGACTCTGTTTATTCTTTAAAGTATAAAGAACAACAATTTGAGCTAACGTTGACCATTCGTGATAGTGCCTCTATTGAGAATACTTTCCATTGTGTTGCTTTATTGATTCATCTCAATTTTAATCAACAACAAATTCAGGAACGTATTAATCTTTTGCAGGCCATACCCATGCGCCTGGAGCTAAAAGAAGGTATCAATCAATGTTATCTAATTGATGATACTTATAACAACGATCTGGGTGGTTTGCAGATTAGCCTTGATTTTCTTACCAATCAAAAGCACAAAAAGAATAAGAGATTAATCTTATCTGACATTCAACAGTCTGGCTTAGCTGAAGAGGAGTTAGTAAAGAAGATAGCTTTGCTTGTTAACGGCAGCAATCTTCAACACTTCATTGGTATTGGCGCTTCACTTACTAAATTCAAACATTTCATTGAAGTAAGTGGCGAATATTTCAACTCAACAGATGAGTTCTTACAGAATTTTGACTTCGAAAAATTACAGGAAGAAATTATTCTTATTAAAGGTGCGAGAGCATTTCAATTTGAAAAAATAGTAGCACAGCTTCAGCGTAAAGTTCATGGTACCGTGGTAGAGATTGATCTTGATGCTATGGTTCACAATCTCAACTATTTTAAATCAAGACTGGCACATAAAACAAAAGTAATGGCGATGGTTAAGGCATTTGCTTATGGCAGCGGTAGTAGTGAAGTGGCAAGCTTATTACAATATCATAACATCGACTACTTAGGTGTGGCTTATGCGGATGAAGGCATCGAGCTTCGAAAAAATAATATTGCGCTTCCTATTATGGTGATGAATCCTTCGGAAGAAAGCTTTGCATCTATTCAGCTTTATAATCTTGAGCCTGAGATTTACAGCTTCAAAATTTTAGATTCACTATTAAAGTCGCTTAATGGCAAGTCATGTAAAATTCACATTAAGGTAGACACTGGCATGCACCGTTTAGGATTTGAAGAAAATGATGCTGACAAACTTCTTAGCGGTTTACTCACCAATCCTCAAATACACGTTGCATCAATCTTTAGCCATCTGGCAGGAGCTGATGAAGCGATGCATGACAATTTTTCCAAACAACAAGCTGAGCATTTTAAAAGCTTTGCTGACAAGTTATCTACAGGCTTAGGATATAAACCTTTGTATCATGTTTTAAATTCACCAGGCATTTTACGTTTATCACAGTATCAATTTGATATGGTACGTCTTGGCATTGGTTTGTATGGTGTAGACCCAACCGCTAATGGATTTAACGAACTTAAACCTGTTGCAACATTAAAGAGCATCATTTCACAAATTAAAACTATAGCTCCGGGTGAAACTGTTGGCTACGGCCGCCGCGGCAAAGCTGATAAAGCTACCACTATTGCCACCATTGCTATTGGTTATGCTGATGGTTACAACCGCGCCTTTAGTCGTGGCGTTGGCGAAGTACTTATAAATGGCCAGCGAGCCAAAGTGATCGGTAATGTTTGCATGGACATGACTATGATTGATATCACAGACATTGACGCCAAGGAAGGAGATGAAGTAATAATTTTTGGTAAGGGTTTACCGATTCAGGAGGTAGCAGCAAAAGTCAATACTATAGCTTACGAAATTCTTACCAACACAAGCGACCGGGTGAAGCGAGTGTTTGTAGCAGAGAGTATTTAAGGTTTATCCACAACCTAGATTCTTTTTCAGATCTCGCTGTGGAAGTCCGCCAAAATCAAATGGTTTTTTCTGCTCTTCATTTTCTTTTGACGGCTGCTGTTTCTCATTCGTTTTTGACTTTTCTTTTTTTGGAATGCGCTTTTTCATATTCATAATATTTAACGATAAAACAGATTTCAATCTTTGATAAAGTCGGCTAATTTTTAAATAGGCTTGATTCAGGAACCTCATCCAATGAATTTCATTCCAAAATTATAGGGCTGAAATGCCTGAACCTGAACTTCTCGTTAAGATTTGTAGTCCAATTTTTTCCATTACACTAATGATGCAAATCATTGTTTCTGGATGGAACTGCCCATATATTTGCCTTGTTTAAAATTAATCTAAATTAAAGATGTATGGCTGAAGGAGCAAAGACCGTCGCTCACATGCGTCCTGGTGATGTTGGAATAATTCTGGGGTTTTTGGACGACCATCTTTCTATAAAATTAATGGAAATGGGTTGCTTACCTGGCTCCCCCGTTAGATTTAACTTCACTGCCCCTTTTGGTGACCCTATCTGTATAAGTGTTTCAGGATATGAATTATCACTTCGTCTTGAGGAAGCTGGTACTATTTCAATTGTGAATTAATGATCCAGGCGAAAAGGCAGAAGATAGCGTTAATCGGAAATCCTAATTCCGGAAAATCTTCCTTGTTTAATTTCTTAACAGGCCTCAATCAAAAAATAGGAAACTTTCCAGGCGTAACCGTTGATAAGCGTTCCGGATATTGCCAGTTATCACCAGGTCATGATGCTGAAATAATAGACTTACCCGGTATTTATAGTATTTATCCCCGCAGTATTGATGAAAGCATTGTTTCTGAAATTCTCCTTAATAAAAACGCTGTCGAATATCCTGATAAAATTGTTGTTATCGCTGATGCAACAAATCTGAAAAGAAATTTACTTCTCGTCACGCAAATTATTGATCTGGGCCTCCCCGTTATTTTGGCGTTGAACATGATGGACCTTGCTGTAAAGGCTGGCATCAGCTATGATTTTAATGCCCTGTCTAAACAGCTTGGTGTACCTGTTGTACCTATTAACGCCAGAAAGGGTGTTGGACTGGATGAGCTTAAGAAATGCATTGAACAAACATCAACATCGCCATCAAAAAGTATTTTCAAAATATGGAGTGATGCTTATGTTGCTATAAAGGATTTGCGTATTCACTTCGATGTGATTAGTGATTACGGTGCTTATCTTTTTCTGGAGCAACCACAAACTCTTCATTTTCTTTCGAAGGAAAATCAGCAAAAAATAGATGATCTCAGAAACAGGCATGGATTTTTTCCGGGAAAATTTCAAGGTGCAGAAACCATACAACGGTATACGTTTATTCAGGATCTGTTAAATGAAGTTACTCTTAAGACAGCCGATTTAGGATGGAAGAAAAATTCTCAAAAACTGGATCTTATTCTTACTCATAAGGTCTGGGGTTATCTCATTTTTCTGGGTATTCTCTTTTTTATATTCCAATCAATCTTTGCCTGGGCTCAAACACCCATGGATCTTATCGATGGTTTCTTTGCCGATATAAGCCAGTATCTGAATAAGATTTTACCTGAAGGACCATTGTCTAATCTTCTTACGGAAGGTATTATCCCAGGCATTGGTGGTATCATGATTTTCATTCCACAGATTGCTATTCTGTTTGCTTTCATTTCTATTTTAGAAGAGACGGGTTATATGGCGCGTGTTGTCTTTTTAATGGACAAGATCATGCGCAAGTTTGGATTGAATGGCAAAAGTGTTGTGCCATTAATGTCTGGTGTAGCTTGTGCAATTCCTGCTATTATGGCTACGCGTACCATTGACAATTGGAAAGAAAGAACCATTACTATTTTTGTGACGCCACTAATGAGTTGCTCAGCAAGACTTCCGGTATTTGCGATACTCATTGGCCTTATTGTTCCTGATCAAAAAGCGTTTTGGTTTTTTAATCTGCAAGGATTAGCGCTGATGGGTTTATACCTACTTGGTTTTTTTGCAGCTATTGGTTCTGCGTGGATTATGGCTCAAATTATTAAAGTTAAAGAACGAAGTTATCTCATCATGGAATTGCCAACCTATCGCTGGCCAAAATGGTCTAACGTAGGACTTACTATTGTTGAGAAAACAAAATCATTTGTATTTGAGGCCGGAAAAGTAATCATGGCTATATCGGTTATTCTCTGGGTACTCGCAAGTTATGGTCCTGGTGACAATATCAGCAAGGCTCGTGAAAATGTGTTGGCTCAATCACAAAATGAGCGCCTGACAAAACAAGGTCTTGAAGACAGAATTGCTTCATATAAACTTGAACACTCATACGCTGGAATTATAGGGAAGAGTATTGAACCTGCAATTAAACCACTTGGTTATGATTGGAAAATCGGTATTGCATTAATTACATCATTCGCTGCTCGAGAAGTGTTTGTGGGAACGATGGCTACGATCTACAGCATTGGCAAAGTTGATGAGTCTGCCGCAGAAGGACAGAAAACAATAAAAAACAGAATGAAACAAGAGATTAATCCTGATACTGGAGGACCACGGTTCACACCTGCGGCTGGATTTTCTCTTTTATTATTCTACACATTTGCCATGCAATGTATGAGCACTCTTGCCGTTGTTTATCGTGAAACAAAAGGTTGGAAATGGCCAGCAATTCAATTCGTTTATATGACATCATTAGCGTATCTATCTTCTTTTATTGTTTTTCAGATCATGTCCTGATCGATCACTTTTTTAAAAGGAATTTTTTAAGCAACTTATATTAATACCAAGATCCTCCTCCATTACATGAATACCAATTATCAATTCGGATTGCTTTATCTTGTACATCTTCTCATTAGTGCTGATGGTGTCATTGATGAAAATGAAAAAGCTGCTCTCCTTAAAATCAAAGAGCACGAAGGAATACCCGATACCATCTTTAATGAGTTTGCTAACACAATTCAACGTTTAAAGGAAAGAGAAATTTTTTATAAAGGTATTGAGTTAATCAATCATTGCACTCACGCCGAGAAAATCAGAACTTTTGTAATACTCTATAAACTCTCGGAAGTTGACGGCCATGTTCACATAAAAGAGATCAGATTTTTACTTTACTCTATAAAGCTCTCAGACATTGAATTCAATGAGCTGGTTTTCGAAGCTGGGCAATTCAAATCTTTCTTTTAAGAAATCAATAATGATCTTTGATTTTAATTAATACCTCCTCCATATTCTTACGAATGTTGGAAGTTGCAGTCACGTAGTTATTATTCATGAATGCAAAAATCAAAATCCTGCCCTTCTTTGTTATAAGATAACCACTCAGGTTATGATTATTACTTAATGTGCCAGTCTTGCCATAGATATATGGAACATCAGCTTTGTAAGCTGTGCGCATCGTTCCTTTACCACCGGTTGCGAGTAAAGGAAATAATCGCTGTTGAGGAACAAGTTTATAAATCATTTCCCACAGTTGGACAATGGATCGTGGTGTAAATAAATTGTAACGAGATAACCCTGAACCATCTCGCCAAATAGGTTCATCTTTTAATTCGTTTAGTAAATTCTTCTTTGCATAGTTAATCGCTATCTCAGGTTTGAGCGTATCGCTTATAATTCCTGAACATATTAATAATAGCTGTTCGGCAATGAAGTTATCGCTCTGCTGCATCATTATTTTATAAAGACTATCAGCAGGTACACTATAAAAAATTTTTGCATCTGCCTGCAATTCTCTATTTATTAGTATGACTGGTTTCTGAAGCGTGTCGGCAATCAGATCACGCACTAATGTGTCATATATTTTGAAGGGAATATCTTTTGATATCTTTTTTGCATTTATACCCGGAGAATACAATACTTTATTAGAATGTAATTCACGAATAAAACTTGACTTCTCTTTAGCTGGTTGATGCTCAACAAATGAGTTAAAAAATGTTGGCTGCATTTTTATACCTTCATCTTGTTCACAGAGTGTCATTATATTTCCATAGATAGGAAATGATGATCGTTCTGCAGAATAGCAATCATTATAATCGTCCCATGCCCAGCCTGGACCAAAGCGTTCGGTTTGAAAACCAGATGCCGATAAATAAAGATTCTGGTTTGCTGTTGTTAAAAAGTTATACGTGCGATTAGAAGCAAAAACATTTTTATACAGAAAAGATGGATCGCCTGTTCCCCAGAAAATTAATGAGTCGCCATTCGTTATGTATCTTAATGCAGGAACAGAATCACCAATAATTTTGAGTGATGTATAGAACGTAAAAATTTTTGTGTTAGAAGCTGGCGTAAAATACTTATTGGCGTTGTGCTCGTAAAGTGTTTTTTTTTCAATAGGATCATAAACTATAAACCCGGCATGGTCCTGAAATTTTTGCTCTGTTGATCGAAATGTTTTATCAAGATTTCTTTTTGAAACAACCGAGCATGAATACAGAAGAAAACCAGTGAGAATAAATGCAGGAATACGAACCATGTCGAACTACATCTTTAGATAACGTTCTGTTAAAATTTTACGATGATGTGATTCGTGACCACTGATGATATAACCCAGATTTAAGACAGACAACTCTGTTTTGTTTGCAACGCCAGTTCGCTTCAACATGTCTGGCGTGAAACTTTCAAATAAATCTATAGTAGTTAATCGCAATCTTGCAGCTTCGTCAGCCAGGTGAATAAAACTTCTTTCGTGAGCGTTGCTTTCTGGAACGTATTCGTTTTCTTCAAATCCAGGCAAAGCAGTTTTATCGTTTCTGGCAAATCTTAATGCGCGATATGCAAAAATTCTTTCAACGTCGATAACATGACATACTACTTCCTTGACACTCCACTTGCCTTCTTCATATCGATACTGACTCATATCTTCAGGCAAAGAAGAAATTAAAGAATGTGTTAATTCAGATGAATGTTTAAAGGCCTGAATCAAATCATAGTCTTTAACGTATTCGAGATAGGTTCGGTAATAAACCGGTGCACCTTCAATATCTGGTCTGGTCATATATTAATAAATTTGGACTACACATTTGGTAAAGAAATTTTTATGGTTGTGCCTTTACCATATTCACTGGCAATATGCACAGTGCCACTCAATTTCTCAATAGCTTGTTTTACAATGTACATGCCCAGTCCTGAGCCTTGTGATTTTTCTGTGGCACGGTAAAACATATTAAATATTTTGTCTAGATATTCTTTTCGTATGCCAATGCCATTATCTGAAATTTCAATCTTTGCAACGAGTGGATTCAATTCTATTTTTATGTTAAGATAACTTTCTGCGTCGGGATTATAATATTTATATGCGTTTGAAATGATGTTACTGAAAATAATATTCACTCTTAACTGGTCATTGCAAAAACCAATGCCTTCATTTTTAATTTCTACGTTGGTTCGAATGGCTTTGAAATTATCGAGATAAGCCAGCTCGTGAATTGCATTTAACACTACTTTCTTTAAATCAATTTTATCTTTGCCTAATTCAGCACGGTTAACTCTGGCGTAGTTAAGCATTGATTTTATAAACTCGTCGAGCTTCTTAATGCGGTCTTCAATTTTTGAAATGTATTCTTTAACATTGCCCTGGTCTGTATCAAGATTGGCGAGATTAACAAGTCCCATGATAGAGCTTAAGGGGGAGCGAAGATCATGAGAGGTTTTATACATGAGTTGATCTAATTCAAAATTTCGCTCTGATAATTCTTCCAATGCCGTTTTCAATTCTTCATCCTGAGCAGCAAGATTCCAGTTTTGCTGAGTGAGTTCTTCATTTAATGCTTTGAGCTTCGCTTCATATTGTTTTCGTTCAGTGATATCGCTTACAAATACTGCCACGCCATTCACAAGATTGTTCTCTCCAAAAATCGGGTTATAGGTAAGCTGTATGTATCGATCACGGTACTGCGGATAGTCTAGTCGCTTTTCGGTAATAAAATGATTCCCATTAAGTGCATGTTTCAGATCAGCTGTAAGCCATTTCTCATCTTTGGAGTTCTCTATGCAATTGAGTTTGTCTGTACCTACTTCAATGTCTGCATTATAGAGTAGTTTCATGACACGCTTATGGTTTTCATTGAAACTAGTATAGATGAAATTTTTATCGATGGCAAAAATAGATTCCCCGGTACTCTCCATTACAGCCTGCAGATTGGCATTGAGCTGATTTATTTTGCGTTCAACAACTTTAAATTCGGTTACATCGGTTATAAAGCCAATGACGAATTTTTTTCCTTTCTCATTAACACTTAGTGATTTTACGGTTAGCAGATCGCGTTTCAAACCATTACTTGTTATCGTTTCTTCGTTCAAGTAAGTCTTTCCTTCTCTGAGAACTCTATTATCTATTTTCCAAAATATCTCGGCTTCCTTACGGGGTAAAAAATCTTTATCGGTCTTTCCCTGAATTTCATCACGCGATTTTCCTATAAGCTTACAGAAGGCATCGTTAAAAATAATCCAACGATGTTTCTCATCTTTTACAAAAAGCGGTGCTGCTACAGTATCAATAATGCCATTAAGAAAGTTGCGTGATTGTGTTAGATCTATTGCCGCTTCCTTTTCTTTGTTAATGTCTTTTAGTGTACCAACAAAATACATTTCATCTTTTCTCTCCGGCAAAAGTTTTACATTGATCGCGCCCCAGAAGACCGTACCATTTTTTTTGTAGAATTCTGTTTCAACGTTATGTAGCACCGTTTTCGCAGCAAGATCTTGTATAATTCTTTTATGGTCAGCTTTATTGGCATAAAGCTCTGCCGGTTTAATCTTCAATAATTCTTGTGTTGTTTTATAACCCAGTGTTTTAGCAAGGGCATCATTTACATAGATAAATTTTTTGCCGACAATGCCCATGTAAACACCTTCGGAAAGATTTTGCGTTATAGCTTCGAGAAGTACCTGAGTGTTTAAGATTTTTTCCTCTGCCAATTTCTTGTCAGTTATGTCACGAAAGTTTGAGACAATACCATTGATGTGGGGAATATGAGAGAAATTGGTGAGTACTGATTCTGACCAATAGTAATGACCCTTTTTATGTCGTAGTCTTTGAATGAGTGTAACACTCTTGCCTGGCTTTGTAAGAATATCCTGGAACGCATCTTTGGATATTTCAACTTCATCGGGATGAACGAAATCAGTACCTTTTTTTCCCAGTACTTCTGCAATTGAAAAGCCACTGATTCTTTTTACAGGAGAGGTAGCATACATAATTGTTCCAACATCATTGTAAAGAACAATTGCTTCATGAGCATTTTCAACAAATGCTTTGAAGGTCTTCTCATCTATTTCCTTTTGAATTTTTTTCTTTGCAGGCTTCATTTAAGGGAGCCGGTTAGAGAAGGCTTACAGTTTTGTATCCTCAAGTGAAAATAAGGAAATAAATTACCAGTTCAGCATGTATCTAAAAAATAGACATGCTAATCCATTCTACTTGAGCAACGGATCAAAAGTATTTGTGGCTACGAAATGATAATTGGGTCGCGCCTTATTATAAATAGAACGTGCCAGCTCCTTACCTTTTTCGGTCTTGATAAGTTCATTGTACAATGGACTCAAAAACTTTCTTCGTCCTGTATGGATCAGAAACTCTTCGAGCTTGGGATAGGCCTTCTCATAGTGAAAGCGTATAGCCAGTACTAACCATTGCGTGAGTATTTCAGCATTATGTGAAGACGTAAAATTACCAAGCTTATCAAGAGCCTGTAGCTGTTGGACTGTAAGCGTATCGGGTAAGTTTTTTAAAAAATGCAGCCACTCATGGGTACTCCAATGTTTGATTACTTCAGTATTTAGCTTCTGACTTGATTTCCAATCTGCTATTGCCTCGTCAACTTTATCGAAAAGAACTGACGCTGGCTTGGGACAGGTTTGCGGTAATCCTTCTGAGAAAATCCATGCTTTGAATATTGAATCATCTAACGCAATCATATAGTTAGATTGATAAAATTCTTTGATGGCTTGTATAAAACCATCTGTGTTCATAACGGTGAATGCATGTTTCGAGAAATAATCTTTAAGAAAGGCATCAAACTTATCCCGACCATGTTGCTCTTCAATTGATCGCAAAAAGAAATATCCTTTGTTGTAGGCTATCTCTGTTACTCCATCATCAGGGTTGCGACCAGTAAGGTCCAGCTTCAGTTTTGTATCAGCTGCATGCCCATCATCTGTAAGCGATTTTATTTCCTCCTTAAGACCCTGAAGATTCAGTGATGCAAGCATCTCTGCATAATCATGACCATAAAGTTTTTCCATAATGCGAGTTTCAAAATAAACAGTAAAGCCTTCGTTAAGCCAGAAATCATTCCAGTTAGAATTTGTAACGAGGTTTCCAGACCAGCTATGAGCAAGCTCGTGTGCTATGAGTGAAGTCAATGATCTGTCGCCAGCTAAAATAGTTGGAGTAGCAAATGTTAGTCTTGGATTTTCCATTCCACCGAAAGGAAAGCTGGGAGGAAGTACAATTACATCATATCTGTCCCATGCATAAGCGCCATATAAATCTTCGGCTCCTTTGATCATCTTTTCCAGGTCTGCAAACTCCCATGCAGCCGTGTCCGTGAGCGACGGTTCAGCATAAATACCACTTCTCTCGCTAATAGCCTTGAACGAAACTTTACCGACAACCAATGCTAAGAGGTATGATGGTATTGATTGTTTCATTTCAAAATGATATTCACCTTTTTCATTCGGCACTTGTGGATTAGATGCACTCATTAAGGCGAGCAAATCATGAGGCACAGTTACATCAGCATCATACGTAAAGCGAATGCCTGGAGAATCCTGACAGGGAATCCAGCTACGTGCTAATATGGCTTCTGATTGTGTGAACAAGAAAGGATATTTTTTATCAGCCGTTTGTTGTGGCAATAACCATTGTATGGCTTCTGCATCAGGACTGGTTTGATAATATATTGTTACTTTCTTTGTTGATGGTTTAATGTCAACGGAAAGAGCCTGACCAAAAATGGGGACATCTTTTTCAAGCTTGTAAGTTGTTTCTTGATTATCGTCGAGAGTTATTTTTTCAATAGTTAGTTTTTTCGTATCGAAAATAATATGACTTGCCGATGTTGATGGTTGAATGTTCCATGTAGCAACGGCGTTGATTATTTTTTTATCAAAGTCTACAGCAGCTTTCCAATGGAGGTGAGTAACGCGTGCTTCGTTGGGGTTAGAAAAAGAATGAATATCCTGAGGTATCACTGTCTCGGTTTTTGGAGGTTGACAAGAGAAAAATAATATTGAAGCTAAAAAGAGTAAATCACGTTTTAATGAGAACATATTTATTGATTAGTGTTGAACTGTTTAATTATAAACAAACTCACCATACTCACTCTTCACAGTAACTTGTTTTTTGTCTGATGCTCCTACCCTTCCTATGATTTTTGCTTGCACTCCAAAGCCTTCAGCAATGCTAATGATCTGGCTGGCATATTTTTCTTCGACATAAGCTTCCATGCGGTGACCCATGTTAAATACTTTATACATTTCTTTCCAATCAGTACCGCTTTGTTCCTGGATAAGTTTGAAAAGTGGTGGTACTTCAAACAGATTATCTTTTATCACATGAAGGTTATCAATAAAATGAAGCACTTTGGTTTGTGCGCCTCCGCTACAATGCACCAGGCCGTGTATGTGCTTACGCAAATTTTTCAATACTTCAATAATAATTGGGGCATAAGTACGCGTTGGCGAAAGTACCAGTTTACCAACATTTACTTCAGCACCTGGAATAGAGTCTGTAACTTTATACTTGCCTGAATAAACTAACGACGCAGGAACATCTTTATCATACGACTCCGGATATTTAGCCGCATAACTATTATCAAAAACATCGTGGCGTGCAGAAGTTAAGCCATTGCTTCCCATCCCGCCGTTGTATTCATCTTCATAAACAGCTTTTCCGTAAGATGAAAAACCTACGATAACATCGCCTGCACTTATTTTAGCGTTGTCAATAACGTCAGCACGTTTCATACGGGCTGTTACGGTGCTATCAACAACAATTGTTCTTACCAAATCTCCCAGGTCTGCGGTTTCTCCACCAGTACTTACAATTTTAAGTCCGTAGTCTGTTAGCATCTTTAACACTTCTTCGGTGCCGTTAATGATGGCTGATATTACTTCGCCTGGAACAAGATTTTTATTTCGGCCAATGGTTGATGAGAGAAGAATATTATCTGTTGCACCTACACAAAGCAGGTCATCAATGTTCATAATGATAGCGTCTTGCGCTATGCCTTTCCAGACCGAAAGATCACCAGTTTCTTTCCAATAGATGTAAGCTAACGACGATTTTGTGCCTGCACCATCGGCATGCATAACGGTGCAATATGCTTCATCATGGCCAAGATAATCAGGCACAATTTTGCAAAACGCTTTTGGAAACAAGCCTTTGTCAAGCTTGCTGATAGCCTGATGAACATCTTCTTTTGAGGCAGAAACTCCGCGGAGATTATAGCGATCGGACACGGTAATTATTCGATTTAAATGACTCTGCAAATGTGCGAATTAAAACCATAATATGGGAGTAAAACTCCGGCCTGATAAGACCTGATCCTGAAAAACTAACAGGTTAATTTAGTTGTTGAATTTTTTGGGGAGCGTTATAATAAAAGCGCTTCCCATTCCTTCTTGCGTGGTGCATTTAATAGTACCGCCAATCTTATCAAGAAATTGTTTTGCTACGAATAAACCTAAACCGGTAGAACTTTCTCCGGAAGTAGGTTTGGAAGACAGTTTCTGAAACTTGGTGAAAAGCTTGGGCAAATCTTCATTTGTAAAACCACGAGCCTGATCTTTGACTGTTACCTGAACATAGGTTTCTTCATTTTTTACAGTGACGGAAACATCTTTTCCCTCATGTGAAAACTTGATGGCATTAGAAATCAGGCTATCCGCAACTCTGCCCAGGCATTGATTGTCTGAAACAACAAAAGCATCTTCCACTGCATCAACTGAAATTTTGATATTCTTTTTGTCGGCAAGTGATTTGAAATTACGAACGGTATCTTGAACAAAGGCCTTGATATTTATTTCTTCAAGGTGAAGTGTTATGCCGCGATATTCAATATTACGATAATCAACGAGGTTGCGTATCATGCTTAATCCATCAGCTACTATCTGGTGAATTTTATCAAGATATTGTTGTTGCTCTGCGGTGAGGGTATTGCTGCTCATGTGGAGCAATTGAACAAGGGCATATATCCGGTTCAGGGGGGCCTTGATGTCGTGCGAAACGATGCTGATGATCTGCTGCTTTTCCTGATTGAGATCTTCAATGGATTTCAGCAAATTGGTAATCGATTCGTGTTCATGTTTTGCTCCAACCATAGGGTTAATTCAATTCTTAAAAATACGTTTTCAAAAACTGAAAATTATAAGCATGTTAGAATTTCACTCTGATTTGGTCTTTATAGTCGACAGGCACACGAATTGGAAAGCCGTGATACGTAAGTTTTAGTGATCCTTTGTACTGGATTTCCATTTTCTTGCCGCCAATCATGCCTAATAATGTATCTAAAAAGCCTAGTTCTTTCATAGCAAGTTTTACATCGAGCGATATTGAAAACTGGTCACGGGCGGGTATGACCGTAGTTAGCTTCTGATCTATTTCAGCTACCTTTTTACCATTGGCAAAAATTTCGACATCAATTTTTTTCAGACGCATGCGTGTGTCATTGGGATTGTAAAAAAAGGCCTCTGCTTTTAACCTCGGCTCAGTCGTACCATCAACAACAACATTCTTTATTCCTCTGAATTCAATATCTTCTTTTAAACCATGACAACTTGTAATCATAACAATAGTCAGCAGTACCAGCACCGTAGTGATGTGACTAGTAAATTCTATATGCACTTTTCTATTCATAATCGTAAGTATAGACACTTTAGACATTAAATTTGTTACATGGATAAAATTTTTGATGCCGTAGCTGATGGTCTCGCAGAAAATGGCTTTGCCATAGTTGATAATTTTCTTACGCCTGAAGAAGTAAATCAAATTCTGCAAGTAGATGAATTCAAAGACAGTGCCAACCAATTTAAAAAAGCGGGTATCGGTAAAAAACAAGACTTACAGATTAACGAGGGAATCCGTGGTGATTATATTCATTGGCTTGATAAAAGTAACGCCTCTCCTGCAGTAGCAATTTACTTAGATAGGTTGGCAGAGCTTATTCGATATCTTAATCAAAGTCTATTCTTAAGCCTTAAAGATTATGAAGTACACATGACGGTTTATCCGGCTGGAAGTTACTACAAGCGACACCTCGATCAGTTTAAGGCAGATGATCATCGGAAGCTTTCGGTTATCTGCTATCTCAATACTGAGTGGACGGATAAGAATGGAGGACAATTACGAATGTATTTGCCCGATCAATCTCTGGATGTACTTCCTCTCGCGGGCAGACTGGTTTGTTTTAGAAGCGATCAGATTGAGCATGAAGTTCTTCCTGCTACGAAAGAACGCTTAAGTCTTACCGGGTGGATTTTAGATCAGTTGGCAGAACTCAGACATTTATAAATTTATTTGAACCAGATCTTTTATTTTTTGTTTACCACTAAAAATTAAAACATCCTATGAAAAAGATTATTGCACTATTGATGTTAACATTTGCCGCACTTCTAACAAAGGCTCAGGGTGATGTTGCCATTTGTCACACACCGACAACGGAGAAGTTTGCCATGTTTGCATCCAACAAAAGTTTTAATGCCGCTCATCCTACTCCGCGAGTTTACACACATATTTCACAAGAAGGCGGCAAAATGATTACGTTCAAATGTGCTGATGGCACAGATGCCAACGGTTACCTGCTCACGGCTAAAAAGAAAACGAATAACTGGATTTTTGTTTTCCAGGAATGGTGGGGACTCAACGACAATATTAAAAGACAAGCTGAAGATCTGTTTAAAGATTTAGGCAATGTAAACGTGCTTGCGCTTGATATGTATGATGGCAAGGTTGCCACTGATCGTGAGAATGCCAGCAAGTATATGCAGGAGTTTAAGCAAGAGCGAGGCAATGCTATTGTAAAAGGTGCCATTAGTTATGTTGGCAAAGATGCAAAAATAGGTACTGTTGGCTGGTGCTTTGGTGGCGGTCAATCTATGCAGGCAGCACTCACTTCATCTAAACAAGCAGTGGCGTGTGTTATGTACTATGGCATGCCCGAAGAAGATGTTACTAAACTTAAAACCCTTAATTGCGATGTACTGATGATCTGGGCTACTAAAGATCAGTGGATAAATAAGGAGATGATGGATAAGTTTGAAGTTAACATGAAAAGCGCTGACAAGAAACTTACCATAAAGCCATACGATGCTGGTCACGGCTTCGCTAATCCAAGTAATCCAATGGGTGCTTATGATGAGGCCGCTTATAAAGATTCTTATAAAAACACGCTCGAGTTTTTTAAAAGCAGATGGAGATAAGCCTCCTCCGAAAATTATAATAAAGATCAACGTTCAACAGGGCGTTGATTTTTTTATGTCGTGTTAACAGTATAATAAGTTTACTAAGTATTCTTATTTTTGATCTTGGACAAACATTTTTAAAGTATGAATGGTAAGGTTGTTATCATCACTGGTGGATCTTCCGGAATAGGCAAAGCACTTGCAGAGGTCTTTGGCTCAAGAGGTTCTAAAATTCTGATTACCGGGCGCAACAAGGAAGAGCTTCTTAAAGTTGTTGATGAACTTTCTAAAAAAGGAATTGCTATCACCGGTTTTCAAGCCGACGTAAGTAAGGAAGAAGACAATAAGCTGATGGCCCAGGAAGCAATTGCCAAATATGGTACTATTGATGTTCTCATTAATAATGCTGGTATTTCGATGCGAGCGCTTTTTGATGAAGTAGATCTTGACGTTGTAAAAAAAGTGATGGACATTAATTTTTATGGAGTACTCTACGCTACGAAATATTGTCTGCCAGAAATTAAAAAAAATAACGGCTCTGTTATAGGCATTTCTTCTATTGCTGGTTATCGTGGTTTGCCTGGCCGCACAGGTTATTCTGCATCTAAGTTTGCGTTAAATGGATTTCTGGAAGTGTTGAGAACCGAACTTTTAAAAACAGGCGTTCATGTACTTACTGCATGCCCTGGTTTTACAGCATCTAACATTCGGGTTAGATCACTTACAAAAGATGGAACGTCACAAGGTGAATCACCTCGGGATGAGGGTAAGATGATGACAGCAGAAGAATGTGCACTTCATATTTATAACGCTACCGTAAAACGAAAGAACTCACTAATATTAACAACACAAGGTAAGCTTGCTGTTTTTATGAACAAGTGGCTGCCACGTTTAGCTGATAAGCTAGTTTATAATGTTATGGCGAAGGAAGCGAATGCTCCAATCAAGTAAAATCTTGTTATAGACTTTTGATTTAATCGAAAATAAAAAAACCGCTTGCACTAAAGCGGTTTTTTTATTGCACAAGTTAATTAAAGACTATCACGTCTTGTTGAGGAACACAATTTTAACATTGTCGGCCTTATTAAGGCTTTTGTAAAAATCTATTAGTTCTTGGTATGTCTGCGGTGAAAATTCTCCCTTGTTCATTTTAACTCTTCGGATATAAAGCAAGCTTCCCTGATCTACAGAATATTTTGTTTCATATTCTCCAAAACGAGAGCTGATTTTTGTTGGCTCGGGTAAGTACTCGGGATAAAGTTCTTCAGGCAAATGATATCGGATAGTGTCAAGATCAGTATATGTCATTTTTCTATAGAATTTTGTTTTTCTGCTTTCAACTTTCTCTGGCATATACGTTGACCGATTCATAAGATTGGCAATTAGAAAAACTCTTTTACCACTCACTGTTGCTAATCTATTCAGGGTTAAGTCAACGTTAACAACTGCTGATGGTATTTTTTCCTTCCTGTTGAGCATTGAAAATGAATTGATATCGAAACTTGGTATACCCATATTTTCTTGCAACCATTTACGCTGATCATCATAATTATTACCAAGCTTGAAATTCAAATGATCATTTTCGTACTGTAATCCGGCGTAGGTTGTTTTTACTTTAGCTTTTGCATTGCCATTTGCTTCAACAAAAACATCTGCTGTTCTGGATTGAACATTTTGCTCGGCCGTATATACAGGAGTTCTAACAATTCTGGCACCATCTTCTGTTATTGCCAATGCTTTTCTATCTCCAGTGAATTTTCCAGAATACGCAAACGGGTTAGTCTGACTTGTGCACTCAAGCCATATTGAATCCTTTCCATTGGGCACACAAACTGTGGCGTGATTGAATTGTGAACTTGGAAAATCTTCCATCAATCCGTGATAACCTTCTCCGGCATAAATTAAAATGTAATTGGCTTTTACGCCCACTTCTGAAAGTAGGGCAACAGTGTAATTTGATAACGCTTTACAATCACCATATCCGGTTTTATCAACTACAGAAGCTTCAAAAGGCTGATAGCCACCGATACCTAGTTGAATGCCTACATAACGTGTTCTGCTTTGAAGAAACTCATATACAGCTTTCGTCTTCTCTTCGGTGGTTTTCAAATTAGAAGTCAGTTGTTTGATTTTTGTTTTAGTCTCTTCAGGTAAAACGTCTCTTCCTTTATTTAAAGATGCAATCCACTTTCCGTATGACTGCCATGTTTGCATATCACCAACGTAACCTTCAAATTCAAAATGACCAGGAGCTGCCACTATATAAGGTATAACATCAAGCGTTCTGGCTAGTGGTTCAAATTTTATAGGTTTCAGATTTTCGAAAGTCCACTCAAGAGATTCCAAGCCGTCAACAACATCTTTCTTTGGCTTATTTTCACTATTAAACAATTTGTAGCGAGGGGTCAATGCAGGAGGATAAATTAATTGATATGATGCATGTTGCACAGCCACTTTTTCATCAGGAATAAAATAAGACCCATCAATATGATATAAGAATTTATATTCCTTCTCATATTCAAAAACTACAGTGTAGGGATATGTTGATTGAGCAAGATTGGCCTTTTTAAAACGATCATCATTGAACAAAGAACTTCCATCAAAAACACTTTGATCATAGATTTCATTGGTTTTTAATTTTCGAATTAGTTTGCCGTTAGCATCGTAAACGCTGCCACTAAAACTAGTCAGCTTCGTTAGCTTGTCATAAAATTGAGTTGTTGATGCAAACTCATTTGCATTCTCATTGAAAATGGTAACGGCATAAAATGCACTGACTGCCGCTTTGCTTTGCGAGAGGATTTTAAAAACCAACTTGTCTTCACGCACAACTGCATTAACATCTTTCTTCAATTCTTCCGGAATGTCACTCACAGGATACTTAGCATCAGCTGCTTTTGCTGAGAGTGATAAGATCAGTACTGTTACTATTGAGTAAATAACTTTCATCATAAACTATTTCTTTTTCAACACAATTTGTTCAGCCTGTTTTGCAATTACGTGATTATAGAATTCCCGGAGATCAGGATATTCATTCTGCACAAAAAGGCTTTTATTAATCTGCATATTGCTTGTTAGCGTTATAATATTACCTAGTTGATTTAAATTATACATATACCGGGCTGCATTTGCAGGCATCATGAAAATTTTACTGGGTGGCAATTCTTCCACCTGGTAACCATCTGGGACTGTTATTCTTGCCATATAAACGTTTTCTTGTTTTGTACCATAATCAACCGGATATTCTCTTTTCTCAAGTTTAAATGGATTCTCTTTTAAATTACCATCTAAAAATGGATTGATATAAATAACATCTCCTGCTGTTGACGCATGCTCTGGTATTAAGACCTCGTGGATTTCTTTTGCCGGAACTTTAAGGTCTTTCATATTTTTAAATTCACTTTTTTCTACCTGCCATGTTTTCGTTCCGAAGAAATCTTTTAAATATGTCTCTTGTCCATCTTTGTGGTATGACTTACGCATGTCATAAGCATCGTAGCCATCACGTGAATATTCAAGCTTACCTTTTAAATCACCTTCATTTGTTAACATCATTTCAGCAGAAACAGATGTCTTTGACTTGGCATTCGAGACAACATCTATCCATCCACGATTTAGTTTTGAAACAACAAGACCTTGTCCATTTAAACAACGTTCAGGAAGGATATCCATTGGCAGGTATTTTTCAGTTGCATCCAAAAGAAGTGTTCTGTCTTCTAAACGGACAGCGCATATTACATAGTTGAGCTGCTTGCTCATCGGACTAGATTGCCTTATAAAACCGTGGTCGCGAGTGCTTAGAGCAATCATGTCAACGGAAAAGCCTGCCTTGTCAAGCATAGACGCAAGCAATAAGTTAATATCAGCAGCAGTGCCTTTCTTGTTTTCAAGTATCTTCTTGAAATTGTCAGCGTATATATCCTCTGTTCCATCCCACTCAATATTCTCTTTTAAGTAAGTGTGTATTGCTTCTATTTTTTTGATGGGTTCTGTTATACCGGATGTTAGTTGGGCAACCTGATCTTTCAAGAAACCGGATTTGTCAATTACCTTTCCAAAGTCTTCATCTTCTATCAAATCCTTGCTTAGTTTCTCCCATGAACCCATAATCTCATGTGACACACCTGCTGGAAACTCATAATAAGACAGTGCAAAATTTATCTTTGATATATAATCATTTTCCGTTGTCATGTATGGCTCTTTTTTGAATGCCGGCACATCTTCCATAACCCAATGATGAGCGTTATCGCTATAAGTTGGTCTTGGTTTGGAAATAACTTCGTAGTTTGTTAAAGGAACATAACCCTGCATATATTTTTCAAACGTAAAAAAGTCGGGCATCAGCGCCCAATATTCACTATGCTTTACAGGAATATTCCATTGAAATTTCCAGTTCGGAAAATTTGTAATAAAGTCAGAAATAATTTTATAGGAGTATTCTATAACCGAACCTTCTTTAACATTTGGCAGAGCAAAACTTACTTCATTATAATTACGGTTTACCTTCTTTTTAAAGATTGCATCTTTTGACATTTTCGATTCTACAATCTTTCCGTTTTCCAGATTGTATGTTGTTGCTTTCAGATTGATAATACTCTCTTCACGGGTGCCTGCATAATACAAAGGAACTTCAACTGAAGCGAAACTTATCCCAGCTTTACTCAGAACTTTAATTCGAACATGCTTCTCAAAAGTCAATGATGCAACGTTACTGAAATTTAAATATGCTTCTCCATAATCGACCAATACAACAGCTGAAGCAGAAGAGTCTTTTGAATAGGACGACATCGTCATCTCTTCCATTGAAACATTGCCATACTTAATGGGTGATTTTTGAGCAAAAACAGATTGGATAATAAAAAGCGATACGAACGCAAGAGTCAGACTTCTCATGGGTCTTTTTAAAGTTTAGTTAGCCCCAATTATAAAGATATTCCATGATTATAAGAAACAAAGTTTATTCTAATTTTACCTGAACTAAGTAACAGTCCATTGGCTAAATCCAAAACAACATTCTTCTGTCAGAGCTGCGGCTATGAGTCGCCCAAATGGTTAGGCAAATGTCCTTCCTGTACAAACTGGAATACCTTTGTTGAAGAGGTTGTACAAAAAGAGGATAACAAAAATGATTGGAAACCTTCTTCAACACGTGAGCGAATATCAAAACCAAAAACGCTGGAAGAGATTGAATCCGGACATGAAAAAAGAATCAACACATCGGATGGCGAACTGAATCGTGTTTTGGGCGGAGGAATTGTTCTGGGATCATTAGTGCTTATAGGCGGTGAGCCCGGTATTGGTAAATCTACTTTAATGCTGCAGTTGGCGCTGTCTCTTCGCGACTTAAAAATACTTTATGTTTCTGGTGAAGAAAGTGAGCAGCAAATAAAAATGCGTGCTGAAAGATTGAACGACTCTTCACCACAAAAGCTCACTAACAAAAACTTCTTTACACTTACCGAGACCAACACAAAGAATATTTTTTTAGCCATTGAATCTGTTGAACCAAACCTAGTCATCATTGATTCAATACAAACATTATATTCTAACGTTCTTGATTCCACCGCTGGCAGTGTAGCACAAGTTCGTCAGTGTGCAGGTGAGTTAATGCGTTTCTCAAAAGAGAACAACACTCCTGTATTCCTGGTTGGTCACATCACCAAAGATGGTTTACTGGCCGGACCAAAAGTACTTGAACACATGGTCGATACAGTATTACAATTTGAAGGAGACAGACATTTGGCATATCGCATTTTGCGAACTACCAAAAACAGATTTGGTTCAACTTCGGAAATTGGTATTTATGAAATGCTGGGTTCAGGTCTTCGCGAAGTTTCAAATCCTTCGGAGATATTGATATCACAAAAAGATGGTCATGTTAGTGGAGCAACGATTGGTGCCACAATTGAAGGTAACAGACCACTACTTATTGAAATACAGTCTTTGGTGAGTCCGGCATCTTATGGTACACCTCAACGAACACCTACGGGCTTCGATCAGAAGAGACTTAATATGTTACTTGCCGTTCTTGAAAAACGATGCGGATTTAAAATGGGTATGCAAGATGTTT
>DATCRE010000437.1:0-2667 GCA_036569145.1 Cyclobacteriaceae bacterium | reverse complement strand
CCGCCGCTCGCGAACGAAAAATAATGGGTAGCCTCGTTCCGTACAAAAAACTTTGGCGTACAGGTGCCGGTAAATGTACAACACTATCATTTGATCATGATGTTCAGATTAATGGCAAATCTCTGAAGGCTGGCATATACGCAATGACTACTATATCTGATGAAAAGGAATGGACAGTGCTACTCAATACTGATACCAGTAAATCTTATGGCGCCCCCAGTGAATATAATACAAACACAGAAGTACTTCGCTTCAATGTAAATTCTGAACCAACAGAGCGCTTTTATGAATCCTTAACCATAACACTTGACATTATTCACAGCGATGCTGTTTTATTTCTGGCGTGGGAGAAAACCCAGATACATTTTCAGATCAGTACAGGCTCTCATGAAAAAGCTATAGCAGAAATAAATAAAGTGCTGAATGAAAAACCAAATGATATAGAGGCACTTCTCAGTGCTGCATGGTACTATTACATGACGAATGAAAGCTCGGAGCAAATATTGCAGTGGCTTAACAAAGCGCTATCTATTGAAGAGCACCGATGGGCTCTCAATCAGAAAGTTGATGTTCTTGTGCGGATGAAAAATTATAAGGAAGCACGTCTCACTGCCAACACCGCCATTGCTATGCTAAAACGAACCAAGCCCGCTGAATGGGAAGAGAGCGTTAAAGATTATGAGGATAGAATGAAAGGATGGCCAATAAAATAACACTAAAATTCTTTCACAAGATGTGTGAGAAACATGATCGTAACAATCATGTTTCTTTACTACCAGATAACAACTCTGAGACTATCGTGCCGGTACATTACATCACCTTCTTTAATATTAAACGATTTATAAAATTCGGGTATGTTGCTTAGCGGTCCGTTTACTCTGAACTTGGCGGGTGCATGAACATCCACCATGATCTGTTGAGCGAGAGACTCATCTTTCGAGTTTATCATAAAGGCATATCCAAAGGCAAGAAAATATCGCTGAGCAGGAGTAAGTCCATTAATCATTTTATTTTCTTTGAACTGCTGTGTTTTCTTAAAAGCTTCATAGCCCATCACCGCACCACCGAGGTCGGCAATGTTTTCACCCTGGGTTGCATCACCATTTACGTGCATACTATCCAGCACTTTGAATTTATTAAATTGTTCAACGATCAATTTTGTTTTAGCCACAAACTTTTCACGATCTTGTTTTGTCCACCAGTTTTTAAGATTTCCGTTTTCATCGTACTGACTTCCCTGATCATCAAAGCCATGGGTTATCTCATGACCGAATGTTGATCCTCCTATTATTCCATATAGAATGGCATCATCAGGCATGCGACCTTCAAAACCTGGCACAAGTATATTACAGGCTGGTACAGCAATTTCGTTGTTACCCGGACTATAATACGCATTGTAAGTCTGAGGATACATGGCCCACTCTGTTTTGTCAACGGGTTTACCATATTTTGCAATCATATAGTTGTAAGACCATTCGCTGGCATGCATTACGTTGGTGCAATACGAGTTACGATCAACTGTCATACCGGACAAATCTTTCCATGTATCCGGATAGCCAACCTTCATCACAATCTTGCTTAGTTTATATAATGCCTTTTTGCGAGTGGAGTCGCTCATCCAGTCCAATGCCTTAATATGATCAGCATACACATCACGGATATTGTTTCCTATTTCAAGTAATTTCTCCTTCGACCCCCGCGGTAAGTATTCAGCTACATATACCTGCCCGATAAGTTCACCAAGAGAGCTGTTTGTTTCCTCAACAACTCGTTTCCAGCGTGGTCGTTGTGTGGTTACGCCACTCATTATGGTTCCATAAAATTTAAAATCCTGATTGTCTATTTCTGAATTGAGATAAGCTGCATAGTCATTTATCAAATTCCATTTCAAATATTCTTTCCAATCGTGAATAGAGTATTGCCTGATGAGTTTATTTAATGCTTTATAAAACTCGGGCTGACCAACAATAACGGAATCAGCATTTACTACTTTTAATACAGATAGTACTTCTTTCCAGTTGATCTCTGGTGTGAGCTTGCTGAACTGAGCCACACTAAGTTTATTATAATTCCTGAGAGGATCACGAAGTGCCTCTAATTTGCGAGACGACTTTGCAAGATCTGTTTCCAGCTTCATAATAACAGAAGCATTTTTTTCTGATGCAGCCTTGTCCTCGCCAAGCATTGAAAGCATTGCCTCCACATGTTTTACATATTCTTTACGAATATTTGCTGTACGTGAATCTGTATTGAAATAATAGTCACGATCACCTAATCCTAATCCTCCTTGCCAGAAGAACAGCGCATACCTGGTGCTTATCTTATCATCCTGACCTACATGGAATGAAAAGACCGGACCGCCGCCTAGTGTTTGCAAATGTGCTATGGCAGTGAGTAGCGATTTTACATCTTGAACATTCTCGATCTTTTGTAATTCATCATGCAATGGTGCGATACCAGCTTTCTCAATAGCTACTGTATCCATTCCCGAGGCATAGAAGTCTCCTATCTTTTGTTTGTTGCTGCCTTTCGCTGCTTGCGTATCTTTTGCAGCTTCTTCACAAACATGTTTTACCTGATTGTTGATGGTATCGCCAATCATTCTAAAAATTCCGTTACTGCTTTCAGATGCGGGGATAACATTTCTTTGAAACCAACCACCATTGG
>DATCRE010000436.1:0-3620 GCA_036569145.1 Cyclobacteriaceae bacterium | reverse complement strand
AAGCTGGGTGCGCTTTTCCTGGGAAGTTAAGAGCAATACACCATCCACCGTAAGTTTGGAAGAAAGCTTCGCGACGATCAGTTCTTTCTCTTCATCATGGAGAATGGAAGAACCTTTTACATCCCATTTCAAAGTAACTTTTGAATTTACTTTATTCACATTCTGCCCGCCGGGACCACTGCTCCGTGAAGTAGAGAATACCAACTCAGATGCAATCAATTCAGGTGTTATGCGTGTCTTTGTCATGATTGGCCGTGCGGTATTTAAGATTCAATTCTTTGTTTAAAATGGATTTACAACGTAAAAAAGCCGGATTAGATGACATCTGAGTCAAAAATCGGCTAAATAATATTTTTACATAAAAGTGCATCTATTGCAAACATGCATCGTTTAATCTCTCAATTTCAAGCATATCAAACCAGATGATCAGCGATCCCCCTTCCAACTCCTAAGTAACAGGCTGATTTACACTTCATTTAAGTTATACCAATATCATAAGGTAAACCCTTAAGACAGTGAGCCTTTTGTCTGTTTCTAATTATATTTGGAAACTAAACTAGTATGAATTTTTACCTGAACTTACCATAAACTCTCACTAAAACTATGTCCGGCATTTTCAAAAAAGCAATGAACCTCTTTGTGGAATTCGAAGAGGATCAGGAAAACTCACCAGCACAAAAATCATCTTCATCCAATACCTCTCCGTCAGCCAAGACAGAATTTACCAGTCAAGGCATGAATGCGGAAGAGTTGGATAAATTCGAAAAGCACTTCGAGAAGATGTTTGAGCAAGCCAATTTACCTGGCCCTGATTATTATGAGTTCTGGAAAATGATGGAAACACTGGAGGCTCACATTAAGGATGAGAAAGCCAGAATATCTGCAACCTTTGCTTCGCTTGCCATCCAGGGTTTAACAAAGCAAACGCTGGTTGAATCGGCCGCGAAGTATAAAGAACTTATTAGCCAGGATAAAGCAAAGTTTGAAAAACTGGCAAGCGATAAAGGTGATAAAGACATTGGTATTAAAAAGAAGGAGCTTCAGAGCCTTGAAGAATTAATTGTGAAACACTCAGAAATGATTCAGCGGTTAACAAAAGAGATCACTGACTCACAAATTTCTATTGGCAAATTGAAAGCTGCTATCAGCGAAGAAGAATCAAAACTAGCCCGAAACAAACAAGGCTACAGTATGGCTTCTGAAGCGATGATGCGAAAGATTACAGACGACATAAACAAAATTCAGACAACACTATAAACTATGGAAACACAGATTTTTCCCACTGACACACAACAGCAATTAAAATCGTACTGGAACAGGCCCGGTGGCAAGTTTGGTGTGCTGGCGGCAATAGGAATATTGGGTGCAATAGGCTATTACGTTCTGCCCATCCTTACGAGTATTGTCTGGAATACGGTAAACTTTGGTATTGCCCTGGCATGTCTTGGCATTTTTCTTTATGCCATAACACATCGCAAGCTTCGTCTTAGTCTTTTCTATTTCTATGAGATACTGATGAAGAAGCTGGTTGGTATCGTTATCGAACTTGATCCTTTCATCATCGCTGAAGATTATATAAGCGATATGGAAGAAGAACGCGAGAAGTTGTATAAACAATCTGTTGAGGTTGATGCACAAAAAGAAAAATTAGAGCTTAAGCTTAAAGAGAAGGAAGGCGAAATCAACAAGCTGATGGCAAAGGCACAAACAGCAAAAGACAGAAACATGCTGCCTGAATTAGGTAACGCTACACGCCAGATAGGCCGGTTGAATGAGTACGTTAAACAACTTAGTCCTATACGTGATAACCTTTCAAGAATTGGAGATTATTTAACGAACATCCACAAGAACAGTGCATACCTCATAGAGGATGCAAAGAACGAGTTGGAGCTTAAGAAAGACCTGTACAAATCTGTATCATCAGGTAACAAAGCGTTGACATCAGCTTTGAAGATATTCAAGGGTGATCCTGAGAAGAAGCTTCTGGTTGAACAAAGCATGGAGTACTTAAAAGAAGATATCGCAAGCAAACTGGCCAACATGAAAAAAGCCATCAGCTACTCATCAGACTTTATGCGCTCTATTGACCTTGACAATGCAACCTATGAAAAAGAAGGATTAAAAATGTTAGAGTCGTTCAATCCTGAAAATGATTTAAAACTCAAACTTTCTCAAAGCAAAGTTTCAACGCCGTTGATCACTGGCGATTATGGTGATCTTTTAAAATAAATAAGTAATAAACTAAATCAAATAACCCTTAAACCATTATGGCTGTTAAAGTAAAAACTTCTGGAAAAATAGTGATGATCCTGCTCCTGCTAGGTGCACTCTTTGCTGCAAAAGTATATTGGTACGACAAGCGACCACAGGAAGCAAAGTCATCACAAGATATTGGTCACGTTGCACTGCCTGATGCACCTGAAGCATCCTTATCTGGTAATGCTACTATGCTGGCGTTGCCTACTGAAGATGAATCTGTGAATGGTGGAACACGTATCATCTGGAAAGTTATGGCATGGAACTCACAGTTCCCGCTGATGTATGCCAACGGTGGTGCTAACACTACTAAAGGTTCATTGTTTGATAAATCAAAACTGCAGGTACAGGTTGTACGCCAGGATGATTGTTTCAAATCGCTTGCTGACATTGTGAAGTTTGCACAGGATTACAAAAGCAATCCGGAAACACCTGCCGTGTTTTCATCTTTCATGGGTGATGGTATGCCTGCATTCTTCGCCTCATTAGCAAAGGAACTTGAACCTCTTGGTCCAGAATATCAGCCTATCGCTTTTTATGCTATGGGTAAATCTTATGGTGAAGATCAATTGATGGGTCCTGCAAGCTGGAAGGCTGATCCTAAATCAGCGCTTGGTAAAACAGTAGCTTGCGTATTGCGTGATGGTGATATGAACATATTATTGAAATGGGCTGGTGATAACAACCTGAAAGTAAATCCTGATGAAAAAACTTATGACAAGGATGCAATCAACCTTATTGCCGCTAACGACTTCCTTGATGCTGGTAACAAATACATTACTGGTTATAAAGAAAACAGGAAGGTAATTAAAGATGGCAAGAAGTTAAATGAAGACATCAGTGTTGGTGTTGACGCTGTAGCTACCTGGACACCTGGTGATGTTAACGTTGCAAAACAAAAAGGTGGTTTGATTACTATTGCTTCAACAAAGCAATACTCTTCACAAATGCCAAACATTACCATTACTATTAAGAAGTTTGCTTATGACCACAGAACTGATATTGAAAATCTGATCATGTCATTAGGCCAGGCTGGTGACCAGGTAAGATCTTTTACTGAAGCTAAAGCATTTGCTGCTAAAGTTTCAGCTAAGGTTTACAATGAGCAAGATGGTGCCTATTGGTTGAAGTATTACAATGGCTTAACAGAGAAGGATGCTCAAGGTGCTGACGTAGCTCTTGGTGGCTCAATGGCTTTTAATTTACAAGATGCTGCTAATACATTCGGTTTAGGTAAAGATGGCATTGACCGTTACAAAGTTGTTTACAATACGTTTGGCGACATCATTGTTAAAATGTATCCTGAATTAGTACCATCATACCCTACTTATTCTTCAGTAGTTGATAAATCATTCGTTCAATCA
>DATCRE010000435.1:0-8637 GCA_036569145.1 Cyclobacteriaceae bacterium | reverse complement strand
CTATTAATAACATGAACAGCTTGTTGATTTTGCTTCAGTAGATAATTTAATCCCTTAATCACTGAATTTTCTTCATCCTGATATGAAATAATTTTAAACGGAATCTGTGCAGCCATTTTCTCTGCAACAATTTGTTGAGTGATAGTATGCGTAATAACAACATCAATTTTAAATCCCCAACGGATGGCATCGTCAAGAACTGTATCGGTTATCATTACCAATGGGGCCCACTCCAGCAAAGGCTCAATCAATTCAAGTGAAAGAGGCTCGGTGATAAATACGGCAGGTTCCTGACCTTCTTTTACAAAATGATGCGACGACATTTTTGACAGATAGGTTTATATAATCAATTTAGAAGCGGCAAATTACTTAAATTGCGGACTATAATTTTTTAATAATATGCTGCAAGCATCCGCCTGTTACTCTATTTTTCAAAAAAGCATTGACGACTATCACATAAAAGATAATGTTGATACACCCATCAACAATCCATACACCGCCGGAAGTTTTGAGGCCCTGCTTTATCATAAAAACTGGATTGATACTGTGCAATGGCATTTTGAAGATATCATTCGCCTACCCGAAATAAATCCTGCTGAAGCCCTTGTTCTGAAAAGAAGAATTGATAAGTCTAATCAGGATAGGACCGATCGTGTTGAAATGATTGATGATGTTTTCCTGGAGCAGTTTAAAGATGTTAAACCCAAAGCAGGTGCACGCATTAATTCTGAAACACCAGCATGGCTGTTAGATCGCATGAGTATTCTGATGCTGAAAATCTATCACATGAAAGAACAGACGTTGCGTACCGACGCCAGCGCAGAACACATTGCTAAATGCAAAATGAAATTGGATATTCTCATGGAGCAGAAAACAGATATGCAATTGGCCTTTGATGAATTAGTGGAGGACATTAGTAGTGGTGCAAGACGCTTTAAAGTTTATCGCCAGATGAAAATGTACAACGATGCATCGTTGAATCCCGTACTCTATAACAAAAAAGCTTAGTGTAATTTTAAGACACGTATCATGGCTCTACGAAAAATTCTCATATTACGCTTCTCAGCCATGGGTGATGTGTCCTTGCTTGTGCCTGTAGTGAAGTCGTTGGTAATGGAACATAAAGATGTTGAAGTTACGATTGTAACCAGGCCGAAATTTGCACCATTCTTTTACGACATGGAACGTGTCGTTGTGTTTCCTGCTGATGTTGACTACACTTATACAGGTTTCTTTGGCATCCGCGATCTTTTTAGAAAGCTGATGAGCAAAGGCCCCTACGAAGTTGTGATTGATATGCACGATCATATTCGCACCATGATATTGCGCAGTTTTTTTAAACTCTTCGGTACTCGCGTAGTAGTGTTTGACAAGGGCAGAAAAGAAAAGACTGCTTTTACACGAAAAGAAAATAAGATAACAACACCGTTACCACACACTGTGGAGCGTTACCGTTTGGCTCTTGAAAAAGCGGGTTTCCCTTTTGCTATTACAACACCACCGTATCTGGCATTAGGCGATGCCATTCAAACAGCATCAGGTTGGTTTGGTTATAAAAAATCTATCGAAAAGAAAATATGGATTGGTCTGGCTCCATTCGCCATGCACAAATCAAAAATCTGGCCACTGGAAAATTATCCGAAGTTGATTGAGCAACTCATTCAAAAGAAGGATGTGAAGTTTTTTTTCTTTGGCGGAGGTGATAAAGAGATTGCCTACTTTGAAAACCTTCGTAAACAATTTCCAGATCATTGCGAAGTAATTGCAGGCCAGCTTAAGCTAAGACAAGAAATTGCATTGATGAAGCATCTTGACCTGATGCTTTGTGTTGACTCATCTAACATGCACTTAGCGGCACTAGCGGATGTGCCTTTAATTTCGATCTGGGGCGGCACGCATCCTGATGTTGGCTTTGGTCCCTATGGTATTAAATCTGAAAATATTATTCAAATCAGCCGAGAAGAATTGCCTTGCAGACCGTGTTCGGTATACGGTAAGGAAAAATGTTTCCGCGGAGATTTCGCCTGTCTCAACAACATTGGCGTGGAAAGAGTTGTTACCAAAATTGTTGAGCGTTTAGCCTGAGTATTTACATGTCGCAAAAAATTGATACCATCATCTTTGATCTGGGTGGCGTACTTATTGATTGGAACCCCAGATACCTTTACCGAAAGATTTTTAAAACTGAAGAAGAGATAACCTGGTTTCTTGAAAACATCTGCACTATGGAGTGGAATGACGAACAGGATGCCGACCGTTCGTTTGAAGATGCTACGAACTATCTTTTAGCAAAGCATCCAGAGTGGGAGGTACCAATTCGTGCCTGGTATGGCCGTTGGCAGGAAACTATATCGGGACCGTTGCATGATACGGTTGAGATACTAAAACATTTTAAGGAGAATACTAACTACAGATTATACGCTCTTACCAACTGGTCTGAGCAAACCTTTCCCTGGGCACTTGATAATTTTGAATTTCTTCATTGGTTTGAAGGTATAGTTGTGTCTGGCGTAGAGAAAACGCGCAAACCTTTTCCTGAATTCTATAACATACTGTTTGATCGTTATACCATTAACCCGGCCACTTCTGTTTTCATTGATGACAATGGTAAAAATATAGTTGGAGCTAACGCGGTGGGTTTGCGTACAATTCATTTTCAATCACCAGCGCAATTAAAGACAGAACTCCAGGCTTTGAGTCTGCATCCATAGTGTTAAAAACTATCATACTCAGTCTGGAGATTCTCTAGAGGTTTAACCAATAAGTGAGTTTAAACACCAGTGCCCTGTTCTTGCTCACTAAATTTTCTGGCAAATAGTTTTCAGTGTAGACTATGAAGAAATCTGATGCTGGTTTATAACGCCATTGAAAACGAGCATTGAGATTCATGTTATCCAATAGCTTATTATACTGGACATACGTGGTAAGAAATATTTTATCAGTAAACGTAAGATCAATACGTGGGCCAATCAGAAATAATTTCTCCCGTCCATAGTTAACAGGTAATTTCAAATCATTGTAATCAAAACGCATGGAGATATTCCCGAAAGGCTGATACCGAAAGTTGAGCTGGCCGTTTACATTCAGGTTCGTTCCGTTATAGAATCCGCCATAAGTACTCTGAATAGTATAGTTAAGGATTTGTCGTGTGTTGCTTTGATAAATTCCGGAAGCCGTTTGCCAATTATATTTTTCTCCGATTTGAAAACTGGTAAATCGTGTATCATCAATAGGATTAAAAACATTTGTCATTCGCTGATAAATATAATTGTACGAAAGAATCAGCACGGCTGTGTTAAGAAAATAGAAGCTATAGTTTGCTGTATAATTTTTATCACTCAGGATGCTGCCCGGAATGTAAGTTTGATTAAGAGATAGTGATGGCCCCATTAATACAACTTTGCTATTCTTAGGATAGACTTTATACATAACCGAACTGAAATAATTATACTGGCCGGGATAAACCAGGTGGCTGGGCACATAGCCTGCTTCAGCATTAAAATTTTGCTCGATAAATGAATTTCCAACACTGGCATTGAGATGTCGAACAGAGTATTGCAATGTAGTTCCTCCTGAAATATTCTTGCTGGTATTAAATGCATCGAATGATTGAGCTAAAAAAGAACTGCTTGACCATTTGTTGCCCTTGCTTAATAACTCAAGGTCAGCATCAATTACACGGTTATAAGTATTTCTTTTTTTAATATTCTGGCCATTAACAATAGAGGATTGAAACACACTCTCATGAAAATACTTTGAAGAGTCGCCTGCACCAACACCAAGCGTTTCCTTGTCAACATAGGTAACAGCAAAATTAGATTGGTGCCAGAAATTTCGTTGCACCGTGGCAACAGTGTAATTCTGCGCAGGCAAACCAACAGATAGTTTTTCTTTTGTTTGCATATTAAGAATGCTAACACGCCAGTTCTTATTCAAAGACCCGCTTAATCTTGCTCCGAATGCTATAGGTACTCTTCGATACAAACCACTGGAATCCTTCACGAGACCAATTCGTCGTGAGAAGAAAACTCTGGCTTCGGGAAAACCTGCCCTGTCAAACAAATCACTATTCTCAAGAAAGAACTGACGGCGCTCTGGAAATTTAAATTCAAAGCGAGTAAGATTAATCACTTGCTGATCAACTTCTACTTGAGAGAAATCTGGATTCACCGTAAGATCAAGATTTAAAGAAGGCGTTACAGAAATCTTGGCATCAAGTCCGGGTTGAATTTCATTGGTTTTAGGATCAGTTTCATTTTGTGTAGATGATCTGCCTGCAAGAAAAGGTATTAGTGAAATATTAGTATGTGCTGGTGGAACCGGATCTTCCCAAATTAACTGACCAGAGTAGGCAAAGGTACCTGTTGGAAATTGAATAGGTGTATGGATCCAGGATGACTTATGATTTCTTTTTTTATCAAGGCGATCAAACGAAATGTTCCATTCCTTTAACCCATCCTTATAACGAAAGCTTTTAAAAGGTATAGCTACTTCGCCAATCCATTTGTCTTTGTATCGTTCTACTTTAGAATACCATTTATTATCCCAATAAATATTCCATGAGTCGTCAGAAGCTCCACCACCTGACACAGTTCCCTCCATTTGAATACCTTTTGGAGTCAACACAAAAAAGAATCCGTTTAGCCGGTCATTATAAGGACCTATGTTAATGCCGATATTATCATTTCGTTCATAGTCAAAATCACGACGGAGTGAATTTATTATGTCAGCACTTTCATCATCATAGCACACAAATGAAACGTATAGAAAATGTTCGTTAAAGGTTAGTCTTACTTCAGATTGAAAAGGTGCCAATGCTGTATCAACAGGATAATTGAGATACCACTTATTAGCTACGTCGGCTGTGATCCAGTCTTCTTCATTGATAACACCATCTAAAACAATAGGGCCCTTAGCTTTTTTGATTCTGATTTCGGTACCAGGCTTGTTTTGTGCAAACAGCAGGCATGGCACCATAAAGCAAAGGAGGAAGATGGATTTCATCGCGTTTTTAAAATGGGCCACCAATAAAGGAATTTCTTTTCGCAAAAGATATGAGGATGTGATGGATGGTTTTGTTAAGCTGTTGTTAAAGCCTTGCATGACGCTCAAAAAAGAAAAGGTCACCCAATAAATGCCCCACAAAATTTTAGGATGGGATTGTTTTAACATTTAAGTTAGTATAAAACCCCATAACCCATGCGCAGACGATTAATAATACTAACACTGGCAGTAACCTGCTGCCTGTTGCAAGTGGATTCTCTACTTGCTCAGAAAAAATCAAAAGATAAGAAGACAGACAAGCCTGCAACCGCTGCAGCAGACACAACCAAAACTAAAAAAGTTACCATAAAAGAAAAAGTAAAGAGCTGTCGTAAAGTAACAGGCTTGTTTACACTGTATCAGGACACGGTAACAGGCAGTGTTCAGTTATTCCTGAAGAAAAAACAGCTTGGTAAGGAATTTATTTACCAGAGCTTCTCTATGGGCGGGCCCCCTGAATTATTTCTGAATCAAAACATGATTCGTGAAACATGGATCTTCAGCATCAAAAAAACATTTGATAGAATTGAATTTATAAAGTCGAATACAAACTTTTACTATGACCCTGCAAATGCTATCAGCAAAGCGGCCAATGTAGATGTATCAGAAGCTATGTTTTATTCAGAAAAACTTATAGCAGAAGATAGTTCGGGTTATTTAATTGCTGCCGATGGATTATTTATCAGTGAAAAGCTTGACCAGATAAAGCCCAATGTACCACCAACACTTCCTCCAGGTACGATATTAAATTTGGGCTCACTTAATCCATCAAAATCGACTTACCTTAAAATACGATCCTATCCCAATAACACCGATGTTGTTGTGAGCCTCGCGTATGAAAACCCTACGCCTTTAAAATTTGGAGGCAAAGATATTACCGATGCACGTTATGTACAGGTTAAGATGCAACACAGCTTTATTGAAGTTCCTCAGAATGATTACAAGCCAAGATATGATGATCCCCGCGTTGGTTATTTCATGCAGGAAGTTGATAACCTCACAGCAACAGAGGTTGCTTCGTATAAGGATGTTATAAATCGCTGGCATTTAAAAAAGAAAGATCCAAGTGCAGCCCTGAGTGAACCCGTTGAGCCTATTACCTGGTGGGTTGAGAATACAACACCTGTTGAAATCAGGCAAACCATAGTTGATGCAGGATTGAAATGGAATGAAGCTTTTGAAAAAGCCGGTTTTAAAAATGCTGTAGTCATGAAGATCATGCCTGACACCGCTACTTGGGATCCTGCAGACATTCGGTATAATGTGATTCGTTGGGTGTCATCAGATCTGGGTTATGCCATAGGGCCAAGCTTTGTAAATCCACGCACCGGTCAGATATTAGGTGCTGACATTACTATCGATTATGGTTTACTGTTTGGTACAGCTCTCGAAGAAGATCTATACCAGGCTTTTGGTGGCCAACATCTTGAAGCAATAAATAATCACAACGCCATGTGCACTATTGCCAAGGGGCTACAGTTGCAACAAGGTTCAGGCTTTGCCGTGTTGGAAGCTAACAATGCTCCAGCCGAAGACATCCAGCGGTTAAGAGATCAGTTTCTTTCATTTCTTATTCTTCATGAAATGGGTCACACGATGGGGTTGAATCATAACATGAAGTCAAGCCAGATGCTTAGTCCGCAAGAGTTAATCAATAAAGAGATAACCCGTAAGCTTGGTGTTTCCGGTTCTGTTATGGATTACCCAACCATAAACCTGGCCTCAGACAAAACTAAACAAGGAGACTTCTATACTACTAAAACAGGTCCTTATGATTGGTGGGCTATCGAATTTGGTTATACACCATTAGAGTCATCAAAAGAGAAGGTGGAACTGGCAAAGATTCTTGCTCGTAGCACAGATCCCAAGCTTACTTTTGGAAATGATGCTGACATTACGTTTCAGGGTAGAGGCATAGACCCTCGCGTTATGGTTTGGGATATGAGTAATGACATGGTTTCGTACGCCGAAGAACGGTTTTTATTGGTGAATAAAACTATGTTGCTATTGAAAGATCGCTTTACAAGAGAAGGTAAATCATACGAAGGACTCCGTCAAAAATACAACATGCTGCGCGGACAACGTTTTGGAATGGCCGAAGGCTTAAGTCATTATATCGGAGGCATTTATGTTGATCGTAGTTTCCCTGAGCAGAAATCAGTAAACAAACCGTTTACACCAGTCTCTGCTGACTATCAGAAAAAAGCTATGAAGGCACTAAGCAAATATGTTTTTGCACCAAATGCTTTTGATTCAGATACACAATTATTTCCGTATCTCCAGTTGCAACGCAGAGGATTTAATTTCTTCAGCGGCACCGAAGATCCTAAGCTGGAACAAAATGTATTAAACCTGCAGGCTGATGTATTGAATTTTATTTTGAATCCTGTAACCATGAAACGAGTAAACAATACTTCGTTGTATGGAAACACGTACAGCAATGCCCTCATCTTACAAGACCTGGTAAGTGCAATCTTTGATGCAGACATGAGTGGCAATGTGAATATTTACAGACAAAATATTCAGACGGAGTTAGTGCAGAAGCTCGCTTCTGTGGTTAACGACACTCAAGACCAGTATGACAATGCATCTTCAGCTGCTGCTTATAGCTCATTAATAAATCTTAATGCCAGACTTAAGATGGCTATTGCTGGAGATGCCCAGACAAAAGCACATCGTAAAAACTTATCATTCCTTATTGATAGAGCGTTGTCGAAAGACAGGTAATATCAATTGCAGGAATGTATTGATTGAACTTAATGATTAATAGAAGACACTCCGTCAGATAGATGACGGAGTGTTTTTTATTTCAAGTTCTTTTATCATTGAAATAGGCAAAATAACGGTGGCATATCTGAAATCAATGCGTGACACTAAGCCTGAAGAAATTTTTAATCAATGTCACAAGCTCACCGGTAGTGAGGTAATACATGACATCAGCATTCTTCTTGTTGAAATCGGCCAATATTACATAATATCTTTCTTCAGATAATTTGTGCTCTTTCATCAGCCAGTTTTTTAACTCAGGACTGTCGATAACAACTTCAACATAAGTCTTAACCTGTTGATTATCCTCCTTTAACCAAACCAGCTTGCGTTTTTCTTTTTTAGCTTTTGAATAATAAAATCGATTATGGCGGGCTGCTACTATAGCATTCTGGTCATCGAACATACCTTCATAAAGATTGGTGGCCTTAGTTTGTATGGTAATATTTTTCAGCACAGTCGCATTTTCACTGAGTCTTATTAGCCCGGGCTCCCAGCTTGCCAATGGATAATTAAGAGGAGAGTATCCAACAAATGTAAATACCAGTGTATCCTGTCGAGTTGCCTCTACAGTAAAGCTACCCTTCTCGTCCGTTATTGTACCTCGCCCCTTGTGTTTAACATACACACTTACATATTGCATGGGTTTAAAAGAAGCAGAGTCAACAACGACTGATGTAAATATCTCCTGAGCTTTGACAAGTGGGCTTGTTAAAACTAAAAACAAAAATATGATTCTTAATAAGCCTTGTGTTTTCAAAATATTATAAGACAGCAATTCGTTTTTTTATTTATGCGCAAAAGTAGGAAATGGTTTCTGATTATAAG
>DATCRE010000434.1:0-2990 GCA_036569145.1 Cyclobacteriaceae bacterium | reverse complement strand
ATAACTTTCAACGCATTCTTATAATAGATTTTCTTTAAAACATCGTCAGGCAAATCAAGACCGTACATTCTCCAGAATGCGTGATATCGTTTATGATAGGGGAAATAATCATCTGCTGTTTCAAGTACTCTGAAATATGTTTCATACTCTTCAGGCACCCAACTATCTTTTCCAAACATTACTCTATCCTGGTACTTGATTAAAAACTCACGTGCTGCTCTTGGTTGTCTGCCTAATTCAGCAATAACGGCACCTATTTCTGTGTACATATTGAGCTCACCTAACTTTTTCAAATCATTTCCATACCATCCTAAATGCGCATTGATAAATTTAGTCTTCGGATGTTTTTTAAAAATATGATGTTGTTCATCAATAATTTGTTGCCAAGGCGCAGGATCCGTATTACTTCTTTTTCTATTGGGATGCGTTTTTAATTCAAGCCATCGCTCATTTTTCTCGTCCATTGGCTGCCAAAATTGTTTAGGGTCAGCCGCATGAATTAATACAGGAATTCCAAGCTCACCACATTTATCCCATAAAGCATCAATTCGTGGATCGTCAATATGAATGCGATTACCTTTGCTGTCTTTTGTGTTCATGCCAAGGCTTTTATAGATCTTTAATCCATTAGCACCTTTCTTCACATCGCTTTCAAGTTGTGCCAACATTCGGCTCTGCCATTGTGGATCATCAATAGCACTAAAATCCATGTTTGTAAAAATAATAATACGCTTTGGTGCATATTGTTTCACATTCGTTAAGCAAGTCTCAAGATGTTCAGTACTACCACGACCACGGCCACTGAGATTTACCATAACAGCCATATTAAGCTTGTCCATCTCTATTGTTACATCTTCAATATCTCCCTTGGTCATACTCCACTGATGGTTATGTACATCAATGAATGGATACTTGGCTCGTGTAAGTTTATGTTCAGGTACAACTAAAGTTGACGGTGGATCATATTCTTCAAAATCCATTTTTGTTTTTTCCTGGGCTGTTGCACTCCATAAGCTTCCTAAGCTTAGCAATAACAAGAGACTGCAATTTTTGAATATGGTATGCATACGCTATATGTCCTTTAATTTCCAAGTTAATAAAAACGACATCTCGAATAGACACGTTTAGAAAATAGGATGGGAGGTAATTTGATTATGCAAAAAATTCTCCTGCCCAGCTTTAAACCTTTCATTGAATCGAAAGTCTAATTCTCAAAAATCATTAATGCTATGAAAAAGTTAATGTTAATTGCACTGTTGGGATTGTTTATCGGTAGCGCATCATACGCACAAGCAGTTGTTGTGAGCGTTAAACCTGCACCTGTACTTATCAGACCTCTTTGCCCAGGACCCGGTCACATTTGGGTTAGTGGTATGTGGCGTTGGGATCGAAGACTAAGAAGAAGTATTTGGGTTGAAGGTTATTGGTCACGTGAACCACAACGCTTTCATCGCTATGGCAGAGTTAGAAGATTCTAGAAAAATAAATTATAAATAAACTAAAAACCCCGAACGATCGGGGTTTTTAATGTAACGACATATCTCTCGATTCTGCTAATCCTGATAACAATGTAGATTGGATTAGTTTATTCTAAAACAATTTCAGAAACAAAGCCATGACCTTTTGCTTAAAGGATGTATAGGGTGGGTAGAATGCCTTCACAGAAGTAAATCCACTTCGCTGTTTCATCACAGGCTTCTCATTTGAAAATGCCAGGAAACCAAAATGACCGTGTGACTTACCCATACCGCTATTATTCACTCCACCAAAAGGAAGGTGATGATGCAAGAAGTGAATAGCACAGTCGTTCACACATACAGCACCTGATGAAGTTTCATTCAATACTTTTTCTCGTACGCTCTTATCATTCGTGAATACGTACAATGCTAATGCCTTTGGTCTGTTATTAATGAAGTCTATTGCTTCATCTATTTTTTTATAAGTTAAGATGGGCAGGATGGGGCCGAAGATCTCTTCATCGAGAATACGACTCGCTGACGATACTTCAGTTAATATCATGGGATGAATAAATCTATCATTCGAATTAACCGTACCACCAAGCTCTTGCTTTGCTCCTTTACTTACCGCATCCTGAATCAATTCATTTAGCCTGTTGAAGTGTCTGTCGTTTACTATTCTTGCATAGTAAGATGAATTCTCGAATGAAGTGCCATCTTCTGTGAAAAGACTCTTCACCTGGTTAATAAGTTCTTTCGTGAAGGAGTCTGCTATTTTTTCATCTACAAAAATGTAATCTGGAGCTACACAGGTTTGTCCATTGTTTACAAATTTACCAACAGCTATACGCTGCGCTGCATCTTTTATATTGGCAGATGATGTTATGATAGTTGGTGATTTTCCCCCTAATTCAAGAGTAACTGATGTGAGGTTTTCTGCTGCTGCCTTCATCACAACTTTACCTATTGCAGGACTTCCTGTAAAGAAAATGTGATCGAAAGGAAGTTTAAGCAGTTGTTGTGATACTTCAGGTCCTCCTTCAAAAGTTGAAACAATACGATCATCAAAAACTTCTTTCGTCATCCTTTTGATGAGAGAGGAAACATGAGGAGTAAGTTCTGATGGTTTCAATATGACCCGATTGCCTGCTGCAATAGCAGACACGAGAGGACCAATGCACAAACTAAATGGATAATTCCAGGGGGCTATGATCAAGCAAACTCCACGCGCTTCATATTGAATAAATGAACGTGTGCCTAACATTGTTATAGGAGCATCTATCTTTTTAGGCGTTGTCCAGAGCGTTAGGTTATCTAAAGCATATTTTATTTCATTCAAAACATGAAATAATTCAATACCATCTACCTCCGCCGATGGCTTCTTAAAATCAACATACATGGCTTCATGAATTGAAGCACGGTTGGAATGAATCCATGTTCGTAATTTTTCAAGCTGTTCTTCTCTGGCTTTTAAAGAAATACTTCTCTGTTTTTTAACCAGCCTTTTTAGCTCCTGAAAGGTCGTTTCAATCT
>DATCRE010000433.1:0-3117 GCA_036569145.1 Cyclobacteriaceae bacterium | reverse complement strand
ACAGCCATCAATGCCACTTGTGCCACGGTTTGAATAAACATGAACTCCTGACTGTGCTGCCGTTAATCCAATAAAATTGGCATAACGAACACTCATGCTGTTGGCCAGATGTAGATTACATTCTGAAGGTAATGCCGAAAGAATTTCGCGCACCAGTTCAAATTCAGTAAAATCTTTGTTAGGAAAGAATTCAGTAATGCAACGTTGAACTCTTCGTTCTTCAATCTCCCAGAGCTTGTTGTAGTTATTTTGCTTTTGATTTTCAAAATCTTCGACTCTTGAAAACTGACTAACGGTTTTGAAAAATCCCTGGGGTGATGATCGTATTACTTTTGTTAAATTCTGAAACACATCTACTACAGCACCGGCTTGTTGAATGTGCCAATGAGCTTTCGGTGAATATTTTCGCAGGAAGACTTTTAGGTTTTTAGAGAGTACAGATTTACCAAAGGTGATTAGTAAATCGGGTTGAAGACTTTTCTTAACTTCTTCCGATGCCTGTCCTAAAAAAAGATCAGCGTGGGCAACAAGTTTTTCTATAGGATGAATGTTGGCCGTTATATCTGCTACAATCGGTATGTTGTGCTTTGAAAAGAACTCATTCAGTGTTTTAATTAATTCCGGATCATAATCTTGCTGACCTGCAACTATTAAAATATGGTGATAACTTTTAAATCCAATCTGAATGCTGAGTCTGTCGTCATCACTAATTACAGTATCATTCTTTTCATCTTCAAGAATACGAACTGATTTACTGAATGTCACTTGTTCGTTAGCCGTTGGATATAACGGTTCTCTGAATGGTGCGTTAATATGAACAGGACCGCGGGGTTCTTGCTTCGCTAAATTGATTGCTTCATTTACGATGCGATTGATAGCCCAACGGTTATCCGGATGATCGTACTCTTGTGGAAGCTGAAATGATTTTTTTACATGCTTACCAAAAATGTCTGTCTGGTAGATAGTTTGTCCATCATGCTGAGCGATCCACTCCGCAGGTCTGTCTGCGGTTAATATCAGTAGGGGAGTCTCGCTGAAGAATGCTTCTGCAACAGCGGGTGAAAGATTATACGCTGCTGTGCCTGACGTACAAACTAAAACGGCAGGTTCGTTTGATTGCTGCGAGAGACCAAGAGCAATAAAACCTGCGCTACGTTCATCACTAAAGGTTCTTGTTTTTATTTTTTCATGTCGGGCAAATGCCAATACCAACGGCGCGCACCTGGAACCTGGACATAATACAGCATTTACTACTCCTTTAGCTGAACAGATTTCGGCAATGTCGTAAATAGGTTGAAAGCGATTCATTAATAGACTAATAAGCTGTGGAGTTATTATTGAATTATATTGAGTAAGGTGTTGAATTTTAATTCTGTTTCAAGCCACTCTTCTTCAGGATCTGAATCTTGCGTTACGCCTGCACCTGCGTAACAGATTGCTTGTGCACCAAGTAATTTCATACATCGGATGTTGACGAAGATATTGGTTGTGTTTTGAATGTTAACTGGACCGAGATAACCTGCATAAAATTCTCTGTCGTAGCCTTCATTGTCTTTTATAAATTGTAATGAAGTATCCAATGGCATTCCACAGACAGCAGACGTTGGATGCAGTAACTGAAGCATGGTTGAACCAAGCTGAGGGAAGTTAGTCGCCTTCATATCAACTGTAAACTCTGATTTGAGGTGAAGCAGATTGCCAGCTACAAATGTTTTGGGGCCATGCTCATCATACTCACGCAATCTTATTTTTTTGAAGCAGCTAATGATGTATCGCTCTACCAAGGCTTGTTCTTCAATTTCTTTTTCTGTCCAGGCGACAGTTTTTAAATTCAGATTATTGGTATACGGTTTTGTTCCGGCCAATGCTACAGTTTTAAAGATGGTATTATCTTCCATGCTAACCAGCAACTCAGGACTGGCCCCCATCCAATGACCAACGCCAGGTATGCTTACGCAAGATACCATAGCATTGGGATAAGCGTTGCAAAGTTTCAGGAATGCATTAATCAAGTTAAAACCTGATGGCAGATCGATAAGCTTTCTCCTCGAAGGAACTACTTTTTCGAACGTGCCTGCGTTAATTTGCTCCAGGCATTTTTCAACCAGGTTTTTGTAATGATTCTTTTCAGTTGATTGTGTCTCGTGACTTAAGTCATCGGGCAATTGTGGCTTGAATTCTTTCTCTTTCTTAAATTGCTCCTGAAGCCAGATCCATGAATTGTTTTCAGCAGGGGTTGAAGGTAATTTGATCTCACCTTTCTCAAAGCAGAAGCTAAAGTCGGCATCGAGAAAATAACTGTCTTTTGTATTATCGAACGGACTAAAAATGAATCCTGCTGGTGACTCTTCAAGCAGGTTGTCTTTCTTTACTTTTTTATATTCACGTGAAAGGATGGCGCGTCTTACCTCTGAATTAGGCAATCGCCATAAGGCCAGTGAGTAATTGTTTTTAATTGAGTAGTTAACGAGAAATGATATAAGATCTGTTTCAGAACGTTTTTCAAGTGAGCTTAATGTTTTCGTATCCATTCGCAATCCTTACTTCTTTTTATCTAATACGGCCATCGTTATACGACTGATGCAAACCAACTCATTGTTTTCGGTCGTAATTCTGATTTCCCACACCTGTGTTTTCTTCCCTATATGTATTGGCTTTGTCGTTCCTATAACAAAACCTTTAGTGACTCCTTTAATGTGATTGGCATTTATTTCGAGCCCCACGCAAAACTGTTCATCGGTATTAACACAACACGTGGCAGCTACGCTTCCCAACGTCTCTGCCAGTACAACGGAAGCGCCGCCATGTAACAAACCTAAAGGCTGATGGGTTCGCGAATCCACAGGCATTTTTGCTACAAGAGAGTCTTCATTGATAGCAATAAACTCGATGCCTACGTTAGCGGCCAAGGTGTTGACTGATAGGGCATTAATTTGTTCAAGCGTAACGTTCTTATTAAAAATGCCCATCGGTTAATCCATTTGGTTTGAGGAGATTCCGCCATTAGTTGCTAAATCATAAAGCAGGCATAGGTAATAACTGCTTTCGATTAGCTATACTTGCGCCCAAAATAAAGTAAAATTGAGCAGCAAAAAAATTTACCTTATCCGTCATGGT
>DATCRE010000432.1:0-38019 GCA_036569145.1 Cyclobacteriaceae bacterium | reverse complement strand
GGAAGTTCAGCAATACAATACTACTTGCCCCTTTGTTGAAAAAGTATGGAATCGCTCGGAGAAACTCGGTATAGAAAACTATACTGTTATCATTCATGGTAAACCAAATCATGAAGAAACCAGAGCTACATTTTCTCATAGTTCGAAGAGCGCAGCTTCAGTAATTGTTCGCGATATGCATGATGCCAGATTGTTGGGTGAATATATTTTGGGAAACAAATCCTCCGATAATTTTTTCATCGATTTTAAAGGGAAGCATTCTCAGGGATTTGATCCTGCAAAAGATTTGCTAAAAGTTGGTGTCGTTAATCAAACAACAATGCTGGCTACCGAAACTCAGGCCATAGCAGATTATTTCAAGACTTTAATGATTGAAAAGTATGGTCTAGCACAAATAAAAAATCATTTTGCGGACACCCGAGACACTCTTTGTTATGCCACGAATGATAATCAGTCGGCTACATACGAGCTACTGGAAACGGGTGCTGATCTCGCTATTGTAGTTGGCGGTTACAATAGTTCAAACACGTCTCATATTGTTGAGCTTTGTGAGAGTAAGTTTCCAACCTATTTTATTAATTCAGAAAAAGAAATAGTCTCCGAACAAGAGATTCATCACTACAACTATCACCAAAAGGAAAAGCGGATCACTAAAGACTTTCTGCCTAAGGTAGATCCGGTTAAGATAGTGTTAACCAGCGGCGCGTCCTGCCCCGATACATTAGTGGACAGAGTCATGCTGAGATTGCTTGAATTTTATCAGCAATCGAAATCAATAGATAGGATTTTAGAAGAGTTTGAGACTAAAGTATAAACAGAAACGGATTCTATTCTTCTGTCGTAGAGCCCTTCTTGCGTGAAGAACTTTCTTCAGAAACCTTTTTACCGTTTTTATGCTCACCAAGTATGATAACATCTTTTGTGTTTTCATACTGTTTAGCTGCTTGCATCATTGCCTGACGGCTATCACGAATAATAATTGTTCCTGTTTTTGCGCCTTTATTGCGTATTTCAAGCCAAAATCCATCTTTTTTCTTCTTCGGTAATACTGGAGGCCTTCCCATCTAATTATAATATTTAAAGGTTACGAACTAAAAGTATTCAACGACCGATTGCCGCCTTTAGTTCAGATTTTCACAAGATGACAAAATTTGATGGATTTATCCTTATCAATTTCTTAAAACGTCCTTTTTTGCCTTTGAATCCACTTTTAACAGCCATTATTTTTTTTCAAACGGCTATTTTACAATTTTATACCCTACTACAAACTTTAATTATGCCCAAGCTCTCCTTAAAACTTTTGGTTCTATGTTTTTTTTCCTCTTTCCCTCTTTTTGCTCAACAAACCGATTCAGTAAAAGCCGATTCTGTTCAGAAATTAGATGAAATAGTAATCCGTGCTTTCGAGTATGGCAGGCCAATCAGCAAGGTGCCTGCTGCAGTGGGCTTGGTTGATAAAAAAGATCTTGAAAGGTATAATACAACTTCCTTACTTCCTGCTATCAATTCAATTCCTGGCGTAAGGATGGAAGAGCGTTCGCCTGGTAGTTACAGGTTATCCATTAGAGGTAGCACTTTGCGTTCTCCTTTTGGGGTAAGGAATGTCAAAATCTACTGGAATGAATTGCCCTTTACAGATCCCGGAGGAAATACCTATTTGAATCTGATTGATCCTACAATGATTCAACAAGCCGAGGTAATCAAAGGGCCTGGAGCAAGTCTTTATGGAGCAGGAACGGGAGGTGTTGTTATTTTAAAAGGAATACGACCAGATTTTAATACACGTCAACTAAACGTATCACAGACGTACGGCAGTTTTGGTCTCTACCGCTTCAATATAGATTTGGAAACCAGCAATGAAAATTCATCCAGCGCTATTCAATATGCACATCAGCAATCTGATGGATACAGAGACCATTCAAGCATGCGAAGAGATGTTTTTTTTCTGAATGAAAAGTTTAACATCAACTCAAAGCGCGCCATTTCAGTCAATATGTTATTTGCTGATTTATATTATCAGACCCCCGGTGGTTTGAATAAAAGCGAATATGATAAGAATCCAAGATCAGCCAGGCCAACAGTTGGTGCTAATCTTGGTGCAGAAGATCAAAAGGCTGCAATCTATAACAAGACAGTTTACATGAGTCTTTCACATGAATATCAACTGAGTGCAAAGTGGTCAAACCGTACAGGTATTTATGGCACATTTACCAAATTTGAAAATCCCACGATACGAACGACAGAATATGAACGCAAAACGGAACAAAGTGTAGGAGGAAGAACCGTTACACAATACAAAGCGGAAAACATAAAAATCAATTTTGGTGGAGAGTACCAATACGGATTTACACCTTCACGAACCTATCAAAACTTAAAAGGAGCGACCGGAGCTTTGCAAACTGATACCGAAACGATTACACAATCAGGATTTGTTTTCTCACAAATAGATTTAACCTTACCCGGAGATTTCTTTTTGACAGCTGGGGCGAGTTGTAATCTTAATAAAGTAAAATACACAAATTTTATCACTAGTCCGATTGATCAACAAAGCAGAAATTTTTCTTCCGTCATTACGCCTCGTGTTGCTTTGATGAAAAACATATTTTCCTCCGTTGCGATCTATGGAATTTTTAGTCAGGGATATTCCCCGCCAACAAAAGATGAGATTTATCCTTCAAATAAATATTTCAACAAAACATTAAATGCCGAGAGAGGAGATAATTATGAACTCGGACTGAAGGGAAGTATAAATAAAGGGACCATAAATTATTCTGTATCGTCTTATTTATTTCAAGTCAATAACACCATCGTCACCAGGAAAGACACTTTAAATCAAGGTGCTGAATATTTTATAAATGCGGGGAAAACGGTGCAGAAAGGATTAGAAGTAGCTATTGCCTGGACGCCATTTTTATCATCATCTCATGTGAAATATTTCAAAAGCTGGATAAGCTATACACTGAATCATTACCGGTTTCATAATTATAGTAAAGACGGTATAAATTATTCAGGTAATAAATTAACAGGAACTCCATCCACTATGATGACAGTTGGCGTTGACATTACAGCTGTCAATGGTTTATATACTAATTTAACTTTTAACTATACTGATAAAATATCACTGAATGATGCTAATACCACTTTTGCCAATGGCTATGCCTTACTTGGTGGTAGAATTGGTTATCGGTCAAAGATTGTAAAGCACTACCCGGTAGATGTTTTTGGTGGCGTTGATAACGCGCTTAATAAAAAATATAGTCTTGGCAATGATCTAAACGCAGCAGGAACACCCCCCAGGTTTTACAATGCTGCTCCCACCATTAACTTTTATATAGGCTTAACTGTAAAGCTGATCTTCAAAAAGATTAATTGAAATCAGTTCAAACCTATATTATACCGTTTAATCGGCTTTATTAGATATAAAACTCGAAAAATGTTTACATGATTCAGCAAAGAGAATTATATTTAATAAAACCCTTTGCATGTCAGAATTGAATCCCATTGAAAAAAAGGATTTTACCTCTCTGCGAATTTTGCTCGCTGAAGGCGATCAAATTAATCTTGCAGTAATAAAGCACTTGCTTAAAAAAGCAGGCTGCACTTTCGATCTGGCCAGTAACAGATCAGAGATTCTTGATAAGGTCAATCAATCTGATTACGATTTAATAATAATTGATCTTGATCATAATTCCATAGATGCTATTCACACGGCCAGTAAGATTAGGTCAAACAGTAACTCAAAAATATCTCAGCTACTTCTTCTTGGAATAACAAGTATTGCAGACGTAACAAGCTTTAAAAAATATTCTGACGCAGGTGTGAATAGCTATGTATTACGACCAGTAAAGTTAAAGGACTTAACAGATGCGTTAGATGCAATTACGATAAATGAATTAAAGCCTGATAGCACCGAAGCAAAATCCATCCTTAATCTGAATATGCTCTATGCCACGTGTGGCAATCCAGAAATAGTAAATAATATTTTGCGATTATTCATTACACAGACACCTGATAATGTGAGTCAACTCGATGAGTTTATCAGAAATAAAAACTGGACTGATTTTGGGACTCTCAGCCATAATATGAAGTCTACTTATTCACTTATAGGCTTGCCTGAGATTAAAAAAAAATTCGATGAAATAGAAAATGATTGTGCGAGTAATGTTATAGATATTCCAAAATTTGAAAAATACCTGTCGGAGATTAAAGAGGTGAATGTTAAGATCATTGCCGAAATAAATAAAATTTTACAGTTCACAACAGCATAATGATACATCGAGTATGAATTACATCACCAAAATATTTTTAATAGATGATGACGAGATGTATAGTACCATCATCAAAAATTCTATTGAACAAAATGACAATTATGATGTTAAGGTGTTTAAGAGTGGTGAAGATTTTATGGAGAGTATTCATCACAATCCAGATATTGTTATTATAGATTATACCTTGCCTGGAATGAGCGGCATTGAGATTTTAAGAAAGGTTAAAGAGTATAATAGCGAGATATCAACCATTATACTTTCTGGTCAGGATAAAGTTGAGGTTGTTGTTGAAGCTTATAATATTGGCGCTAATAACTATATCATAAAAAGCGACCGTGTTATTGTTGAAATAAATCATGCTATTAAAAATTTAAGCTCAAATTCAAATCTGCGTAAAGAGGTTGTAGAGTTGCGCGAGAAAATAATAGATCGAAATAAATACTCACAAATTATAGGCGATAGTTCGTCAATACTCAATGTCATAAAACTTATCCAGAAAGTTGAAAGCTCAAAACTCATTACCATCATTACCGGCGAAAGTGGTACGGGTAAAGAAGTAGTAGCTAATGCCATTCATTACAACTCTCCAAGAAAACGTAAGGCATTTATTCCTGTTAACATGGCCGCCATTCCGGTTGATCTTATTGAGAGCGAATTATTTGGACATGAGAAAGGTGCGTTTACAGGTGCCGATGGTCGGCGCATAGGAAAGTTTGAGGAAGCTAATGAAGGAACAATCTTTCTTGATGAAATTGGAGAAATGCCCATGGATCTTCAGGCAAAACTATTACGGGTACTACAGGATAATAAGATAAGTCGAGTTGGGAGTAATAAGCAGATTGAACTTGATATACGCGTTGTAGCGGCTACAAATAAAAATCTCAAGGAACGTGTAAAGCAGGGGAAGTTCAGAGAAGATTTGATGTATAGACTTCAAGGTTTTTTAATTCATCTTTCTCCCTTGAGGGAGAGAGGAAATGATATCATTCTTCTTTCAAAATATTTCCTTGAAGAATTCAGCAAGGCAAATAAAATGAAACCCAAATCACTTACTGCGGGTGCAGTAGAGCGGCTGTTAAAATATGACTGGCCTGGCAATGTTCGGGAATTGAAAGCTGTTGTTGAACGGAGCATCTTATTAAGCGATACCGATAAGATAGAGCCAGAAGATCTTGTTTTTATTATGGAATAATGTTGATAATGTAGGCACTGTAGTTTTCGAGTAGCAAAAAATTATAGCATGAAAATGAAACTCTCTCCCAAGGTCTCCCCAAATCTGAAAATTAAAAGGAGATTTATTTATGCAGCATCTTTTGTTGCATTAGCATCAATTGTAGCAGCTGTTATTTTTTTCTATTCAAATCTGGGTACGCCAGAAACTGCATTGGCCTCTGCACCAACAAACATAAGTGGCGTTATTAACAGCTATCTGCGTGTAACGTCAGTTACATTGGCCAGCAGGCAATTTGTAGCTGATAATTTATCAGGGAGCATAGCTGATTTTGCGGTAGGAAAAAAAATATTAGTCTATCAGGCAAAAGGAGCAACAATAACAACAACCAACTCCTCATCATACGGAACTATAACATCCTATAATAATGCAGGCAATTATGAATTTGCAAAAGTAACTGCAATAACAGGAACAAGTCCATATACTATAACCGTTGCATCGCTGGTTAATTCTTATACGGCGACTGATTTTGTTCAGTTGGTTAGTGTGCCCCAATACGTTGATGTTAATGTTACAGGAAATGTAACGCCCACTGCCTGGAGTTCAACCCAGGGACGAGGAGGTATTATCGCTTTCGAAGCTAGCGGTACTGTAACTCTTGGAGCAAACATAGACGCCTCTAGTTCTGGATTTGCTGGAGGTGTAGCAGCCGGTAGCAATATAAATTGTCCTGACAATGCTACATACGTTTCAACCGTGACCAATTTTGGTGGGAAAGGTGAAGGAATGACAGCTTTTACTTCAGGTCAGCAATATGCGCGCGGACCTCAGGCAAATGGCGGTGGTGGTGGAAACCCCTATAATGCTGGTGGAGGAGGAGGAAGTAATTACTCTATTGGAGGAAGTGGTGGCGAAGGTGATCAGCCAGGTGGTAGTTGCACAAATCAATACGCTGGTGGGTTAGCAGGGAAAAGCTATCCTTATACTTCTTCCACCACTAAATTATTTTTTGGTGGAGGTGGAGGTGCCGGTGAACAAAATGGAGGATCCGCCATACCAGGAGGTGCAGGAGGAGGTATAATCATTATCCGGGCAAATACTGTAAAGTCTACCTGCAGCGCTACCTATGGATTTTACGCAAATGGAGGGACAGCACCTGATAATGGGAATAATAACGGCGGAAGTGGTGGTGGCGGTGGCGGCGCAATTGTTCTTGATGTATCAAGCTATGTACTCACTTGTAACATACAAGCTTCAGCAAATGGAGGAAATGGCGGAAGCGTAACAAACAATGCTACTCATGGTGGCGGCGGCGGTGGTGGTATTGGTATAATTTATGGGATCAACGCAACCGCGAATGCCTATAAGGTTTATTCCAGCACAGCAGGTACTAATGGTTTGGATTGTTCTCATTGCACTGGTACTACAGGCACTGTGCCAGCCGCAATAAGTTCTTCACAGATTTCAATTACAGGTCCTTTACCTGGCCAGCTTAGTGTATTGCCAATAGAATTAATTTCTTTTACTGCGAAGCAAGAAGAAGATGTTGTTCAATTAAACTGGACAACTGCCAGCGAAAAAAATAATGATTTCTTCACAGTAGAACGCTCGTCAAATGGTCATGACTTTTCACCAATACTTACTGTGAAAGGAGCTGGTGATAGCAAGGAAACAAAGCAATATTCTGCTACTGATAACAGTTTCAATTCAAAAACTACATACTACAGACTCAAGCAGACAGACTATGATGGTAAATATGTTTACTCTAAAACAATTTATATCGATACAGAAGTTGAAGAATTAAGCATTAAAATGTATCCTAACCCTGCTTCTGAGAAAGTAACGATTACAAATCCTGGAGAAGGATCTATGGCTATTGCAGTTCATAATGATAAAGGCGCACTTATTTTTGAACAGGAAACAGAAGCAGAACTTCTCGAAATACAAGTTTCGGATTGGCAGGAAGGAATTTACATTGTAGAAGTAAACTATAAGGGTCGACGAACCAAATTAAAGTTAATGGTTAAACGATAAGCAGATTAATAATTATTATCAGGATCTATAATACTCCTTTTTGAGCAACGGACATATTTTGTAACGTTCGTCCTTGGTGTCTTCGTAGACCGCTTCCAATAATTCATACACATGCTTGATGCCTATTTTTTTACACCATTCAAATGGACCGTATGGATAGTTAGTGCCTAACTTCATTGCAGTATCAATGTCGTTGCGACTGGCTGTGCCTTCCTGCGCTGCATAGTAAGCTTCGTTAATAATCATGCAAACAACCCTGGGCGTTACTAAACCTACACGATCATCAACTAATAAATAATCGGTTCGAAGTTCATTGCAGATTTGTACGAGCTTGCTTTCATCTTCTTTTTTCCAAAGGCTAACCTCAAGTGTATTTCTATTTAGAAAAGTAGGCATACCATTGAAGCCAAATAAGAGGCTGCTTACTTTGTTATCACATGAGTGTGTTAAGTCACCAAGGCTAACCTTAGAAGTGTTGATAAAAACTCTCGTGGCATTCTGAGCATACATTTCAAAACAGCTGGGTTCATCATCTAATGTAAAATCAAAAACCAGGTGCTGATTTATTAGAAATTTTTCAGCTTCACGATGATCACGTTCCCACAAATAGTAATGCTGAGTTCCGAATTTAACCTGACACTCATTGAAATTCTCCTCTTCTCCGATAACCAGAATATTCATTCTCTTTTAACGATTGGAATGCTTTGTTATGTAATTTTGATATTCACGAAGATAAATTTTAAACATCAATATCATGTCAAAATCTGTAGTTTATTCTGATCAGGCTCCCGAACCCATTGGACCATACAGTCAGGCGATTCGTCACGGTAATATGCTTTTTATAAGTGGCCAGATTGCCATCCAGAAATCGACTGGAAAAATTCTTACTACAACTATTGAGGAGGAAACGGAACAGGTTATGTTTAATCTGAATGAGGTTTTAAAACAGGCCGGAATGAGGTTTGAAAATGTGGTTAAGAGCTCAATCTTTTTAAAAGACATGAATAATTTTCCCAAGGTGAATGAAATCTATGGTAAATATTTTGTCAACCAACCTCCCGCCAGGGAAACGGTAGAAGTTAGCCGCCTGCCAAAAGATGTAAACGTTGAAATTTCCTGCATTGCTATAAAATAATTTGTTTTTAGGTTTTACAGAGCCAAGGTTGTTAGAAAGAGATTTAGGATCGTGCATAGTTCTTTTGAAATCCACGATTTCCGATTCGTAAATCTTAATTCATCCTTTACCTTTGCAGTCCTTTTAAAAACTATAGTGAAATGAGAGAAGTACGCGTTCGTTTTGCACCTAGTCCTACAGGCGCATTGCACATTGGTGGGGTTAGAACAGCACTTTACAATTATTTATTAGCCCGCCAGAAGGGTGGCAAAATGATTCTTCGCATTGAAGATACAGACCAGACACGTTTTGTGCCTGGAGCGGAAGAATATATTCAAAAATCACTGGCCTGGGCCGGAATTAAAATAGATGAAGGTTTTGGAGTAGGTGGCCCTCACGAGCCTTATCGCCAGTCTGAGCGTAAGCCTATGTATATGAAATATGCTCAGCAGCTAATTGATGCTGGCCATGCATATTATGCGTTTGATACAGAACAAGAGCTTGAGGCTATGCGTGAACGTTTAAAAGCTGCCGGCGTACCATCACCTCAATACAACAGCATTACACGCACCCAGATGCGTAATTCTGTTACTTTGCCAGAGGATGAGGTTAAAGCCTTGCTGGCCTCCTCGACGCCTTATGTTATCAGGCTGAAAGTGCCACGTAAGGAAGAAATAAGACTAAATGATATGATCAGGGGTTGGGTAATGGTTCATTCTGCCCAGATCGATGATAAAGTTTTAATGAAATCAGACGGTATGCCAACGTATCACCTGGCTAATGTGGTTGACGATTATTTAATGAACATTTCGCACGTTATTCGTGGTGAAGAGTGGCTGCCATCAGCACCATTACATGTGTTGCTTTATAAATATTTTGGGTGGGAAGATGTTATGCCGCAGTTTGCACATTTGCCATTGCTTCTTAAGCCTACAGGCGATGGAAAACTAAGCAAGCGTGATGCCGACCAAATGGGCTTCCCCATATTTCCACTTGACTGGAAAGATCCGCAAACAGGAGAGCTTGCCAAAGGCTTTAAGGAATCAGGTTACTTACCTGAAGCACTTATTAACTTCCTGGCCTTTTTAGGGTGGAATCCAGGAACGACTCAGGAGATTTTCTCCATGGATGAACTTATTAAGGCTTTTTCAGTAGAACGCATTGGCAAAGCCGGAACTAAGTTCGACATCCTGAAAGCACAGTGGTTCAATCAGCAGTATTTAAGATCGAAGTCAGATGAAGAATTGGGAGGCTATTTACTGGAGTCACTTGAGAAAGAAAATATCTCATGTACAAAAGAGAAGGCTGCTAAAATTGCCGGTGTGATGAAAGAGCGTGCCACCTTTCCAAAAGATTTCTGGGAACAAGGCAAATTTCTTTTCTATGCACCTACCACATTTGATGATGCCGTTGTGAGCAAGAAATGGAATGATGATGCTGTAAAAGTTATAACAGCTTATCGCAATGAAATTTCTAAACTTTCAACTATAGAAGCATCTGCAGCGAAGGCATTGCTTGAACAGGTAACGACATCATTAAACATTGGAACAGGTAAAATTCTACAGGCCGTGAGGTTATCTGTCACAGGTGCCGGTGCCGGGCCAGACCTGATGATGATCATGGAGATTATCGGCAAAGATGAAGTTGTAAAGCGAATGGACTTTGCACTCCAAAACATAAAAGTTAAAGTGGCCTGATAAATACTTTACAGAAGACCCGAAGATTTAAAACCCTTCGGGTCTTTTTTTTCGTTACTGAAATAGTAAATTCAAATTCATGTCTAAAGAAAAAAAAGAAGATAAAAAGCCAAAGCCTAAACCAAAGGTTCACAAAGAACTTCACGGTTTTGATGTAACGATCGATCAGTTTGGTGAGATCAGATCAAACATGAACATTGAAAAGATCAATCAGTTTCTGGATAAAAATGTTGACGATAAGAAACTGGCTGAACGCGATGATTATGATGATTTGAAAAAGGGTAAGAAAAAGAAAAAATAACAACTTCAGCAAAAACTTAGTTTATTAGAATCATATAAAAGTACCCATGGCATCACACGAAATCGATTATCAGATCAAAGGCGAAAGTATTCAGATTGTAGAAGTAGAATTAGATCCAATGGAAACAGTTATCGCTGAAGCTGGTGCGACGTTGTTTATGGAGGATGGTATCAACTTCGAAACTAAAATGGGTGATGGCTCTAATCCTAATCAGGGCTTGTTTGATAAGTTACTTTCTGCAGGAAGCAGGTTGATTTCGGGTGAATCATTGTTTTTAACACACTTCACAAATCGAGGTGCCCGAAAAGCGAAAGTAGGATTTTCAGCTCCGTATCCAGGAACCATTATTCCTGTGGAGCTTTCGAAAAGTCCCAACAATGAACTCATTGTTCAAAAGGATGGATTTCTCTGTGCTGCCTATGGCACAAAGCTCTCTATAGCATTTAATCGCAAGCTAGGCGCTGGTTTGGTTGGAGGTGAAGGCTTTATACTTCAAAAGTTACAAGGCGACGGTAAAGTATTTGTACATGCCGGAGGTACTGTTATTGAAAGAACATTGAATAACGAAACACTTCGGGTTGATACAGGTTGCGTTGTTGCCTTTGAATCACAAATTGATTTTGATGTTCAAACTGCCGGTGGACTTCGCTCAATGGTGTTTGGAGGCGAAGGAATATTTCTTGCAACATTACGAGGCACAGGTCGCGTATGGCTTCAATCCATGCCAATCAGAAAATTAGTGCAGGCTCTTGCGCCTTATGGAAGAAACAGTGGCAAGGAAGCAAGCTCAATATTAGGTGGGCTCTTTGAAGACTAGTAATTCATTACTGATTTTTCCAGTTCCACCATTTTAGTTTTTCAGCCTTGAGTTTTTTCTTTTCTGTATTGGCATAATAAACCGCACACCTGAAGACATAGAGCAGGCATCGATCTTGTATCGAGCCTACTTCATCATTGGATAGGTCGTAAAGTTCTTCAGGGTCTTTGCCTTTTAGATCTGCAACCTTGGTTATCCCGATGCGCCATAAATCATTCGCTATAGATTTACCTACACCAGGTATTTGCATTAAATCCCGAATTGATTTTTCCTTTGTGCTCAGCGTTTTTGATAGCATATTTTGGGTCGTTTATTCATTGATTTATTTGGGAACCTACTATCGCTTGTAGTGATTTATTTCACAATCACTGACTAACAATGCTGATATTCGATCTGACTTAAAAAGTAAAAAGATCAAATAGCGTAGTTTCTTCACAGTTTTATGCTTTATTTGAACTACTACAAGATAAAAAATGTGTGGTTGCGAAGCAGCCCTGAATTAATTCGATATTATTTTTTGTTTTAGTGGCTTACACATAATTTTGCGCATCTTTTACTAAACGAGAAATTTGGTATATGGCTAAGAATAAAAAAACAGCAAAACCCTCAAAAAAAGCAGTAACAAAAGCCAAGTCGGTAGCTAAGAAAAAAGCATCTCCGACAAAAGCGAAAGCCCCTGCTAAAAAAACAGTTGCTAAAAAGGCAGCTCCCAAAAAAGCCGCCCCCAAGAAAGTAGTAGCAAAAAAAGCAGTAGTAGCTAAAAAGGCTCCTGCTAAAAAGATAGTAGCGCCAACACCTAAACCAAAAGCGCCTGTTAAAGCTGTAGCGAAGCCAGTTCAGCAACCACAAGCAGAACCTGTTGCAACGCCAAAGCCAGTTCCATCGCAATTGACAATGTTCCAAATGCCGACTCAACGACCTATTGCACACAAACCAACAAAACCCTCATCAAACAAAGACGACAGAACTCGATATTCTGAAGAAGAGCTGAAGGAGTTTGAATCACTGATTAACGGTAAACTTGATAAGGCCCGTGATGAGTATCGAATTTTAAAAGAAACACTTAATCGCAATAACGACGAAGGTACTGACGCCACTTCAGGTGGAAATACTAAAGTTCTTGAAGATGGTGCAGAGACTGCAGAAAAAGAAAATTTAAGTCAGTTGGCAGCACGTCAGCAAAAATACATAACTAACCTTGAGAATGCCCTGGTTCGCATTAAAAATGGAACCTATGGGATATGCTCAGTAACGGGTAAGTTGATTTCAAAAGAAAGACTTATTGCAGTACCGCATACAACACAGTCCATTGAAGCTAAAATGATGCAGCAAGACTAATCCACCTTCTGTAAGAGGTTGATTGAGTGATGCCGCGGAGTTGAAATAATTTAGAACCTTACAAAACCTTTACAGTCTTGGATTTTCTACAGAATCATATTGAAGCCCTGATCTTTTGTTCACCGAACCCGATCAAGCTTCCGGATATTAAAACTTGTCTTTCTGAAATGTTTGGCGCTGATGTTCCTGAAGAAGATATAGTCGGAGCGATTCAACGTGTTGAAGAAAAATTTTTAGGCGATGAGTTCTCCTTTCAACTTTATAAAGCTTCGGGGGGATTTCAATTCCTCACAAAGCCAGCTTATCAGGCTAGTATAAGTATTCTCCTGAAACAGCAATCGAAGAAGAGGTTATCCACTTCAGCAATGGAAACCTTATCCATCATTGCATACAAACAACCGATATCCAAAACAGAGATTGAAAATATTCGCGGTGTTAACTGCGATTACGCTGTTCAAAAATTGTTGGATAAAAGCCTTATTGAAATCACGGGAAAAGCTGAGACCATTGGCAGACCTATGCTTTATGGCACAACGCCGAAGTTCATGGAGTACTTTGGCATCAACGATTTGGTAGAATTACCTACACCAAAAGATTTCACCAACGAGGTGAATACAATTGGAGAAAATACAGATTTAAAAGAAGCTGATGGCCAAGCGTAACGCATCATCAGGCCGATCAGGTGGCAGAAGCTCGGGCCGGTCAGATTCTGGTAATTCATTTTCAGGAAGAAAAAAATCAACCGATAAGCCTTATGGTAAGTCAGAGCGGGGAGGAGATTCAGATAAACCAAAGTCCTCTTTTGGCAGCAAGAGAAAATTCAGCTCTGATAAGCGTGATGATTCAGCACCTAAAGATGGTGCGAGAAGAAGCGCTTCATCGTCTGCGAGATCATACCCTAAAAAATTCGACAGAGAAAATCCCCGTTCAGAAGGAGCAAGAGCGGAGAGAGGCTCTTCAAAAAGTGAGCGTCCATTTAAGCGTGACGACAGAAGATCAGAAAGCACTGGCTCCGGTTTCAAAAAAGATAATGAACGTTCAACAGAGCGCAGATCAAGATCATCTTTTTCGGGAGATGAGAAAAGACCTGAGCGTCCTGAAAAAAGATTTGACCGTGATTCTTCTGATTCAAAAAATTCGAAGCGTTCATTTGATAAACCTTTCAGAAAGAAAACAGAAGGGGGAGAAAATTCCTCATCAGATGATAGAAAAGAATTTGTACCCGCTAAACGTTACGAATCAAATTATAAGACCAGAAAAAATTATTCTGGTAAGTCACCCAAATCTGAAGAGCGGAAACCATCAGACCCTGAAATTATCCGTCTGAATCGATACATAGCCAACAGTGGTCTATGTTCACGTCGCGAGGCAGATGAATATATAAAGATGGGTCTTGTTACAGTAAATGGAAAAGTTGTTACAGAGCTCGGTTATAAAGTAAATCGTTCGGACGAAGTTCGTTATGAAGACAAGGTTTTGAGAGCAGAAAAACCTGTTTACATTTTAATGAACAAACCAAAGGGTTTTATCACAACGACAAAAGATCCGGAAGACCGAAATACTGTTATGCATATTTTGGGTGGAGCTGTTCGAGAGCGAGTTTATCCCGTTGGAAGATTGGATAGAAATACCACTGGTTTATTGCTACTCACCAATGATGGTGATCTTGCTGACAAGCTAATGCACCCATCTTATAATGTAAGGAAGATTTATAAAGTTGAGCTGGACAAGCCGATAACAAAGGCCGACTTCAAAAAAATTCAGGAAGGTGTTCGCCTAGAAGAAGGAAAAGCCATGGTTGATGATCTTGCCATAGTATCAGATGACGGAAAGACAGTAGGCATAGAACTTCACATCGGATGGAACAGAGTAGTCCGTCGTATTTTCGAATCATTGGAATATGAAGTAGTAAAACTGGACCGATCTGTATATGCTGGTCTTGATAAGAAAGATTTACCACGCGGCCACTGGAGATTTCTAACGAAAGAAGAAGTGGTCATTCTTAAGCATTACAAGAAATAAGATTACTGCTTAGTTAACTTCAAAATCATATTTATCAGGCACGGTAATGTCGCCAATTTTAACTGTAATTTTTGTTGTTCCTGGCTGAAGTCCTTTAGGCACCGTAAACGAAAATGTAGTTGAATCACCCGGTATATAATTCAGCACAGGAGCTACTATTGAATCGAATTTTACAGTGACGCTATCAGCCAGATCGCAATAGTAATGGCCTCCCAGATTTATTTTATCACCAATAGCGCCCGATCTTGGAGCGATTGAATCTATGGTGTGCGGTATAAGTGTGAAATCTACTTTAGAATTTACGGTCAAGTGATCAACAGTAACTGATACGGTACCTGAAGAAGCCCATGGAACAACCTTGATAACCAGTTGAGTTGTGGTTGCAGATAATACGGGGCACGGAAATCCGTTTATATGAACAAGATTTTCGCTGGAATTTGCACTAAAATTGGTTCCGGTAATTGTTATCTCTTTATCGACAGAAGTAGTTAGCGGTGAAAAGGATTCAATTGTAGGTACATTTATCGGAGTGTAATTACAACCCAAGAACAAACAAAGGTGTCCAACACAAATAAGTAAAGCTAATTTAAAACGGGTTGTCATGAAGCTGAGAATACTCTGCAATGTTTGAAAGAAATCATTCCAGTTCTTAACGAACAGTATAAATTAAAATTATTTATCAACTTTGTAACTTTAAAATCAACACAATAATATGAAGAATTGGATTAATTTGTTTTTAAGCCTGGCTATAGTTGCCACTTTAGTCTCGTGTAACAAGAGTAGCGATCCTAATGCCCAGCTAAACAAGGAACTAAAAGTATTAGACAACTATCTTTCAACACATCATACCGGAGATTATGTAGTATATGATAACTATTATGGAAACAGAATTCAAATAGATAGTGTTGGAGGTGGCATACCCCCTCACTCTGGTCAAACAGTTAAGGTCACTTATGAAGCAAGACTCTTTCCTGACACATTAACAGTTTTTGATTCTGGAGTTCTCACGAGTAAAATTGATGATATCACTGTGTATGGTTTAAAAGTAGGAGTATCATATCTGTTTCAGGGAAGCAAGGCAGTTTTATATATACCTTCTCCGAATGCATTTGGAAAAGTAGGAACAACAACAGTGCCTCCAAACACAAGTGTCATTTATAAAGTAACACTTGATAGTGTTATAAGAACTGACGCTCAGTATGCTCAATTTAAACTGGATACTGCTAAAGTAAAGCACTACCTGGATTCAGCCCAGATTAATGCTACGTATCATCCAAGTGGATTTTGGTATACCATGGATGCAACAGGCACCGGCGATTATCCTAAACCATTTGATGTAGCAAATTTTCACTATAAACTAGTACTTCTTTCGAATGGTGCTTCATTACAAGAGAGTGATTTGACAAACAGCATCTTTGGATTGGATATTGACGCGTTGAAGATTGGCATGCTGTTGATGAGAGAAGGAGGAAAGGCTACTTTCTATATTCCTTCAGGATTGGCTTATGGAACCTCTAAAGTAGGATCTATCCCTGTGAATGGAAATCTAATCTTTACTATTCAACTCAATACGGTTAGCAGTCATTAAATATTTTTACCTTCAGCAAGGTATGAAAGGAGCCAGACTTAACGATCTGGCTCTTTTTATTTTCAGGCGTCGTTACTTTCCTATTTTCTCGTAAGAAGTGCAGATACCTTTAATAAGTGAAGAGCTGAAACCCTGATGCTCCATTTCATTGAGACCAGCGATAGTACAGCCTTTTGGTGTTGTAACTTTGTCAATCTCTTCTTCAGGATGACGATTTAATTTCAACAATAATTCTGCAGCGCCTTTTACAGTTTGTGCAGCAATAAGGTTAGCCGTCTTTGCATCGAATCCAATTTCGATACCACCTTGCGTTGCTGCGCGAATAAACCTCAACGCATAAGCTATTCCACAAGCACCTAATACAGTGGCAGCATCCATTAGTTTCTCATCAATGGTTATTGTTATACCCAACTGGTTGAAAAGATCTGAAACATAATTTACCTGGGCATTTGTTGCTCCCTGGTGACAAATACAAGTTACAGACTCTTGAATAGCAATAGCAGTGTTCGGCATCGCTCTGAAAATAGGCACGCCGTTATCTACAATAGCTGCAAGATCTTTTAATAATACACCCGTTACAACGCTAATGACAATATGTTTTTTAGGATCGAAGTTTTGTTTGAGACTTTCTAATACCTCTTTTACATTGTAGGGTTTTAGGGCTACGATAATGACATCATTATTTTGAATAGCCTCAGCATTGTTTGAAGTAATGGTAGCTCCAGCTTTTTTTAATTCGCTTAAAGCTTCCAGATTTCTTCGCGTTATTGTTATTTTATCTGCTGAAACAAATTTACTTTTAATAAGACCTTCGGCTATTGCAGCGCCCAGATTTCCCCCACCAATGATGGCGATGTTTGAATTGTTCATGAAGTTATTGCGTTGAATTATTATTAAGTTCTTTTCAAAATTAAAGATAAACTATGGAACTTCTGTATAAACCATGGCCATGGTATGTAGCCGGACCAATAATAGGTCTTACTGTACCTGTTTTATTATTGCTGGGCAACAAAAAACTTGGAGTATCATCTACGCTACGTCAGCTTTGCGCAGCATGTTACCCGGCCAAAATTCCTTTTTTACAATATGATTGGAAGAAAGACAGTTGGAATCTTTATCTGGTTGCAGGTGTACTTATTGGCGGATTTATTGGTGGAAAGTTATTAGCCAATCCAAATCCTGTTGCTATTTCTGAAGCCACGGTTTCTTATCTGAAAGAAAAAGGACTGTCCGATCCCAATGGTTTAATGCCATCAGAATTATTCAACTGGCAATCTCTGATTACATTAAAAGGTTTTCTGCTAATGGTTGTTGGCGGATTTATGGTTGGTTTTGGAACACGTTATGCACGAGGCTGTACATCGGGTCATGGCATTATGGGACTGTCTGCTTTGCAATGGCCTTCATTAGTGGCAACAGCTTGTTTCTTTCTTGGAGGTATTTTGTTCAGCAATTTTGTTTTGCCTTTAATTTTGTCGTTATGAAGAACATCAAATATTTAATTGTTGGCGTTGTGTTCGGTTTGGCATTGACTAAAGGTGAAGCGATATCTTGGTACCGCATTCAGGAGATGTTTCATTTCCAAAGCTTTCATATGTATGGAATATTTATGACGGCAGTTCCTGTAGGAGCTCTTTCACTTTTTATTATCCGGAAATTAAAATTTAAATCTCTTGATGGAGAGATTATTGAGCTACCCGTTAAACGATATCATCATGGAGTAATAACCGGTGGTTTGATTTTTGGTTTCGGATGGGCTTTGACCGGAGCATGTCCCGGGCCCCTATATGCACAAGTTGGTTCAGGCTATCTTGTAACGATAGTAACATTTGTATCTGCTATGGCAGGCACCTGGGTGTATGCTAAATTTCAGAACAGACTGCCGGATTAAAAGCAATTAGTTATTCGTCATTAGTATTTGGGCAAATGACTTATGACTGGTATTTACTTTCGTTTGTAAAAAAACAGAAAAGATCTTTCGCCGGTTACGGCTTCACTTGCTGTATAGAAGCCAGAACCATCGCGAGACCAGGCTATGGCTTCTCCCTGCGGTTCGGGCTCATAAGCAAGCACAACAGGTTTTTGCTTTAGTGCTTCAATCAAATCACTTCTTACATCTCGTTTATAGTAAAAGATGTCATCATAGTTTTTGATAACAATCTCTTTTCCATCTGGAGAAATATCACCACCTGTAAGCTGTGTTAATGGTAATGAGAGTACAGAATCAGCAGTCAATGTATCTGTAGTTGAATATGGATATTTTAATTCATAAAGATGCACGGGCTCTTCTCTTTTCGAGAACACATAAAGATTTTTTGTTAAAGGATCGAGAAGAAGTGTCTCAGCATCTTTTTGACTGTCTGATAATTTGAAAGTAATTGTGTCGATATGTGTTATTTCAATTTTCTTATCAGTACCAAGCAAAGGTTCTTCAAAACGATAAATATATTTTAAAGGATAAACAGCGTTGTTATCCCCAATCTCAGCAATATAAATATATGTTTTACCTTCTTCAGGTCCAGGTCCAACGGCAATGTCTTCCCAGTCTCTGTTCTCAATTCCCTTGAGCGTACATGTTAATTTTATGTTTGCTTTTTTATTGATGAGAAATATTTTAGCACCATTCCCTCCGTCATTTTCAACCCATAGATAGCCAGGGTTTTTTATACTTTCCGAAATTCCAGATAATTCCTCTAATCGTTTGTCTTCTATTTCTGCTAATGGTTTACCTATTTCAAATCCTGCTGAGCGATCTATCTTCTTTGATTTTTTGCACGATAAGAGTAAACCTGCTAAGAGAAAAATATAAAACCTATTCATCAGAAGTAAAGAAATGTTTCAATGTCAAAGAAAGCACTCTTCACTGCAAATCAAAAGGGGTTACGTTATTAATAAATGAATATTTGCTGATGATCTTTCTATGCTAAGGATTTAAGAATTGGCCAATGAACAAAATAGCCTTTGAATGTTTCTCACGTATAACAAAAATAAATGGCCGATTAATGGTAATCGGAGCGGATGGTGCTGGACTTGTCATAATTATTTCAACCGATGTAGCTGCAGCTGCTTCTGTTCCTTCTTCGTTAACTTCAATGTATGACTGATGAGTCACCCGTGAGATTTTTAAAGACATTGGATTATTAAACAAATATGGAAAGCTTGCAGAGTCCGAAAAGGCAACACTCATACCTAAATTACGAAGTGGCTCGTTCAATTCTTCTTTCCAGTTCAGTGTAAACTTAGGCATTCTTAATTCCCGGATAGACTTTGTGGTCTTATCAAGAAGCCCGTCAAAATATTCCGATGAAAGATTTTCTCGGATTTCGGATATAGTGAGTCTGGTTTTAGGCAAAAGTATTGTCATTGAAAATTGACCATTTCCATAGGGCAGATCAATCATGCTGACGCTATCATCTTCGGAGAACAACACACTTTCACTACCAGATGTCATCATGTCCACCTGAGCAGTTGTTCCATCTTCCTTATAAAAGAGATCTTTTTTTGTTTTCGATTTATCAAACTGCGAAGCCCAATTTCCTTTAAAATAGGTAGCGTTGATCAGAAGCATTACTGTTTCGGAAGAAATCTCTTCAATTAGATTTTTGATTTTATGGTTGGTATTATTCTCAACCCAATTGTTTATTATATTCTTTGAATCGGGCGATGAAAAATTCAGCCCTTGTGCTTTGCCATGATAATACGTTTGAACAGTATTAGCAAAATCGTTATTGATGGTTAAATCATTTCTATACCAGATGGAATTCGCTAAATCAAACTCTACTTTTTTATCCATCGATGTTAGCAGGGATGAGAGACCTTTATATCCTTCATTTACATCAGCTGGTTGTAGCGCACCATAATCAATAGTTTGAAGAATACCATCTTTCGTAGTTCCTTCTGCGCCATTTAATGTCATGCCCAAGGCAGTACTAACACTTATAGGTGAAATGAAAATGTTGTCTTCGCTACTCTTGCTCACTTCATTAAATAACTTAAAAGCAAAAGTCTCATTTGATTTTGATACCTGAATTTCATTTGAAGAAAGTGCTCTTAGATTGGGTTTATTATCAGGCTCTACATTGTTATTAGAACAGGCTTGTGCGATAACTAATAAACTACTGAGCAGAAGAAGTCGGCATTTCATAAGAAGGTGTGTTGTGTGTCGTAGTTAGACACCTCTTAAAGATTTTAGGTTGTAACCAACAACTGATATTAAAACATAATTACTTCGGAGCCACGCGGATTGGTGAGATAAGAATTTATCAGGTTTTGTACGATGCGAGTTTCAACGCTGGGCTTGATATAAAATTTAGCAGTTTCAAAATCAGTGATGGCTACTTCCTGATCGAAAAATCCGAAGCCGAGATATTTCCCTTTTTCAATCAGCACGATGGATTGCTCATTGGACGTGCGTCCGCGTCCTATGAGGGCAGCAGTTTCTCCTCCTTCTTTAAAAGATTCAATAGCTTTAATAGCACGCTTGTTATATTTTTTAACAGACTCAACACCCATGCACGCACCTTTACATTCACCCGTCTGATAATCGAAACACAATCCCTTGGCAACTTGCAAGCCACTAAGCTTAGGGCACAAATCAAAATCACGCACCTTCTCCCATAAAAAATTCCATGCTTCTCCTTTTGATGAGAATCGAATGAGCGGCATAGATCCTCGGGTAATTAAGTTAACAGAAAAGCGCATGTATCCATTTCTATCTTCATAATTAAAGATGCCCCACTCTTCAACCTTAAACTTTTGTGCCTGATTATAACGAGGCCAAAGCCTTCTGATCTCCTGCGATTCAAAAATCAACGCTATAAGTTCATTGCCTGTTAGCTCGTATGAGATGTGATGAATTTCATTCCTGATATTCGAACGGCTCCACTCGCGTGCATCGCCTGTGAAGTGACCGGCAATTCTTTTTTTAATGTTGATAGCCTTGCCTACATAAATAACATTGCTTCGCGAATCAAGAAAATAATAGACACCAGCTTGTGCGGGCAATTTGTCAAATTCTTCTTTTGGTAAATTAGGAGGAAGAATTGTTTCGCCCGAATTTCGTTTCAGTGCTTTTATTATATAATGATCCTGGTCGCGTCGAAGCAACTCATCAAACACTCTAACAGTAGCAGCAGCATCGCCACCTGCTCTATGTCTGTTTATTATTTCAATGCCAAGACTTTCTGTCAGGCTTCCTAAACTATACGATCTCAAACCAGGGATTATCTTTCGACTGAGCCTAACCGTACATAGTTTTTTTGCTTGCCAGTTTAATCCGAGCTGGTCAAATTCTTTTTTCAGAAAAGAATAATCGAAATGAGCATTGTGAGCAACAAATACCTTTCCATCTAGCTTGGAAAATATTTCCTGTGCCTTCTCTTCAAAGGTGGGAGCATCTAAAACCATTTCAGTGGTGATGCCCGTTAATCCTGTAATGTAATAGGGAATATTTCTTCCGGGATTGATAAGGGTGTGATAACTATCAGTGATACTAAAACCATCATGATGATAAATGGCAATTTCAGTTATGCGATGATTCTCAGCATACCCCCCGGTTGTTTCAATATCCACAATCGCGTACATGATGCAATTTAGAATTTGATAAAATGGTATAAAAGAAGATATTGAGGGATTCTTTTAAATATTATGAATTGGGTTGTGTGCGTAAAAGTGTCCTCCCAATACGTCAAAAAATAAATACATGAATACTATTATTCGATTTTTGTTAACGGGACTTGCGGTTGTGCTCACAGCTTATATTTTGCCCGGTGTGTGGGTTAAAGATTATTTCACGGCGCTCATTGTAGCGCTTGTATTGGCCATCGTCAATGCTATAGTAAAACCGATTCTTATTGTGTTAACGATACCTATTACGGTTCTTTCATTAGGACTTTTCTTGCTGGTGATTAATGCTCTTATGATTTTGCTGGTTGATTATTTTGTTGATGATTTTACTGTTAGGGGTTTCTGGTGGGCATTGGCATTCAGTCTTATCCTCTCTGTTTTCAACAGTCTCTTCTCTGATATTACCGCTGATAAAGAAAAAGACCACTAACATATAGTACAATTGACAATATCAGGCGTGGTTATGTATATTTCATACTTAGCCACCAACCTATGTGTCATCTTAAACCTGTTTCCTACTTCATCCTTATTGCACTTGCGTGGATGAACTTCTCTTGTTCTGAAAAAGAAAAAGCGGATGAACATTCTCCTGAGACTTCATTAAAAGATCTTAAAGTTTATGATGGATTAGAAGTAACGCTTTTTGCTTCTGAACCAGCTCTTACCAATCCTACCAACATTGATGTTGATAGTCGTGGACGTGTTTGGGTTTGTGAAGCTTATAACTACAGAAGCAAGCTTAATCCTAAAAATCCTGTTAAGGCCGAAGGCGATCGTATTTTAATATTAGAAGATACTGATAGCGATGGCAAAGCCGATAAGACAACTGTATTTTATCAAGGCACGGATGTAAATGCTGCATTAGGAATTGCCGTGCTTGGCAACAAAGTTATTGTTTCGTGTAGTCCCAATGTATTGGTGTTTACAGATGAAAATGGCGACGACGTTCCTGATAAGAAAGAAATTTTATTTAAAGGTATTCATGGCGAGCAACACGACCATGGAATGCATGCATTTGTTTTTGGCCCCGATGGCCGATTGTATTTTAATTTTGGGAATGAAGGCAAAGTATTGCTCGACTCCAAAGGTGATACAGTAGTTGATATTCATAGTAAGCATGTAATGACTGAAGGCAAGCCATTCCGTGAAGGACTTGTCATGCGTTGTGAGCCTGATGGATCAAATGTAGAAGTGCTCGCTCAGAATTTCCGCAATAATTATGAAGTAACGGTTGACCCTTATGGTTCACTCTGGCAATCTGATAACGATGATGATGGTAACAAAGGCACGCGTATAAACTTTGTAATGGAGCAAGGCAACTATGGTTATAAAGATTACATAACAGGAGCAAGCTGGGGAGCACGCCGAACAAATATGGAAAAAGAAATTCCGTTTCGTCATTGGCATTTAAATGATCCAGGTGTTATACCTAACTTATTGCAGACAGGTGCAGGCTCACCAACGGGTATTACTGTTTATGACGGGACATTGTTGCCAGCAGTATTTCAAGGACAAATTATTCATAGTGATGCCGGGCCAAATGTAGTTCGTTCGTATCCTGTTAAAGTTGATGGTGGAGGATATAAAGCTGACATTGTTCCCATACTTGAAATTAAAAAAGATCAGTGGTTCAGACCCTCTGATGTTTGTGTTGCACCGGATGGTTCTCTTTTTATAGCTGACTGGTACGATCCCGGTGTTGGTGGTCACCAGGTTGGTGATTTAGAACGTGGAAGAATTTATCGTGTAGCACCTCCGAAAACAAATTATAACATTGAACCTGTAAATGTAAGCACACCTGATGGAGCAGCAACAGCATTAGTTAGTCCTAACTATGCAACACGTTACCTTGGTTGGATGGCACTTCAGAAATTTGACGACCAGGGTGAAGCAGCTCTCACTAAACTTTGGAACGGCTCTAATACAAGACAACGTGCACAGGCATTATGGTTGCTTGCGCGATTGCCACAAAAAGGAGATCAATATTTAGCAGAAGCTCTTAAAGATAAAGATGAAAATATTCGCATTACCGCCTTACGGGCTACACGTCAACTAAAGAAAGATGTCCTTGGCGCATGCGAGGCTTTACAAAATGATTTGTCAGCTGGAGCTCGCAGAGAAGTTGCTATTGCTTTAAAAGGAATTGGAGATGCGCGTGCAGCAGAAGTATGGGCGAACGTTGCTTTGCAATACGCTGGCAATGATCGCTGGTATGTAGAGGCATTAGGTATTGGTGAAGAAGGAAATGAAGATTTGTATTTCAATGCATGGAAGAAAAAAGTAAAAGACGTCAATACACCTGCATCACGTGATATTGTATGGCGAAGCAGAAGTAAAGATGCTATGCCATTGATGGCAAATTACATTCGGGAGTCTAAAGGCAATGACGTATTACGGTATTTCAGAGCATTCGATTTTCAGAAAGATCCATCAAAACAAAAAGTATTACAGTCGCTTCTTACATCAAACAATGAAACAGTTATTCTTTATGCATTGAAGAGTATGAATGTGAAGCAAGTTAAACCATCGCCAGCATTAACTGCGGCTATCAATAAAACACTTGCCAAGTATAAAGGCACAATTGAGTTTGTTGAATTGATCAACACATTTCGTTTGCAAAACAAAGCACAAGATCTTTTTGACCTTGGTGTTCAATATCCTGACAGTACTGTCGGGCGAATGGCCATGCAGACATTAATAGAATGGAATAACACGACCTTAATTGAAAAAGCACTGAAAGAAAAGCAGAGCGATAAAATACAAGCATTAATCAAAGCACTTTGGCCACTGATGAGTCAACGTAAAGTGGTGTCTATGATGGAACGAATTATTGGCGACAGCACAGTGCCATTAGATGATCGGAAACTTGCTATAAGAACATTTGGTGGTCCATGGAATTCGGAAGACAGGTTAATTGAATTAGCGAGAGATAACAAAATACCTGCTGATCTTCAACCCGCAGCTGCAGCTGTGTTTATGAGTGCGTGGCGAGAAAACATCCGCAATGATGGTGCAAAATATTTGAAGCTGCCAGGCACTGATGGCAAACCTCTGGCAACTATAGCAGATCTTCTCGCCAAAACGGGCAATGCCGTGAAAGGAAAAGAAGTATTCAGTACATACTGCACATCGTGCCACGCTGTAAATAAAGAAGGCGTTGACTTCGGGCCAGCGTTAAGTGAAATTGGTTCGAAGCTTCCGAAAGAAGGTTTGTATTCTGCCATCATCTTTCCTGATGCTGGTGTAAGCTTTGGTTATGAAGGTTATCAGGTAAAATTGAAAGATGGTTCACAAGCTGTTGGTATCATTTCTTCTGAAACAGAAGAACAACTTGAAGTAAAATATATGAAGAATGTTCAGACCATCGATCAGAACAAAGTGGAATCAAAAACTAAAATGGAGAACTCATTAATGCCATCAAATTTACAAAGTGTTATGAGTGAAGAGCAGTTGATAAATCTGGTAGAATATTTGAGTTCGCTCAAGAAAAAATAATGCATAGAAAATACTCACATATAACCACAGACAGTATGCGTCATTCACTCTTTCTAATACTAATCGTAGCAACCTGTTTCATGGCTTGCACTTCAGGTAATACTGATAATTTAGTTGTCAATGATGTTGCTAAAGCACGCATTGATTCAACGTTGAAAAGTCTGGTAGATTCTGGTTCGATTGCTGGTGTCTCGGCATTGATCTACGAAAAAGATAAAGAAGTTTATTTTAATGCTTTTGGTTATGCTGATCGTGAAGCAAAGTTACCAATGGATCGCAATACTATTGTGCGAATATTCTCGATGACTAAACCTGTAACTGGTGTAGCATTAATGACGCTCTATGAAAAAGGAGCTTTTAAATTGGATGATCCACTCTCTAAATACGCACCTGAATTCAAAGACATGAAAGTATATAAAGGTATAGATGCTAAAGGCGAGATGATATTGGAGCCAGCACATCGTGCTATTACTATTCGTGATATAACCCGTCATACAGCAGGCTTTGTGACAGGAGCACCAGATACAACAACAGCTTTTGGAAAGTTGGTAAAGAAAACAGATGCTACGAACAGAGAGAATACGTTGACTGAAATGGCCAAGAAACTTGCTAGTCTTCCGTTGATATTTCATCCAGGCGAGCAATGGGCTTACGGTCCATCGGTAGATGTTCAGGCATTTTTGGTAGAAAAAATATCAGGAGTTCCTTATGGTGAATATGTACAGACACATGTTCTTGATCCACTAAAATTAAAAACCACACGATATTATCTTCCTGAAGAAGATCGCTCAAGATTTGCTGCATGGTATGCTAAAGATGAAAGTGGAAATCTGAATAGAAGATCAGATGAAGATGCAAATAGCTTCAATACAAATCATTGGCCTATGACACCCGGTGGCTTTGGTCTCACATCAACTCTTGATGACTACATGCGCTTTGCCCGCATGCTTGTTCATAAAGGCTCTTTCGATAATGTAACGATACTAAAACCAGAAACGGTAGAACTTATGGCTACAAATCAATTAGCCGATAGCGTTACCGAACGCATGTGGTTGCCGAGCAAAGGTCAGGTTGGATTTGGAATTGATTTTGCCGTGCGTATCAAACCACCACAATCTATAGATGAAAACAACGGTTATGTTGGTGAATTCTTTTGGGATGGAGCCGCCAGCACTTTATTTTGGGTTGATCCAGTTAATGAGTTGACAGCTGTTCTATTTGTACAGATAATTCCGTTTGATAGAAATCTGCATAAAAGATTTCGCGATGCTGTATATGGGTCGGTGGTGGTTGCGCCGATAAATAAGTAATAGTACATCTCCTGTCTGTACTAATTATTTTTCTTTGCCAAGACTTTAAAAATCTTTCAATAATCTGGCTGAGTGATGAACTCTCACTATTCCAATATGATCATTTTTAATCTTGAAAATAATTCTATAGTTACCTTCAATTAATTCTCTTAAATCTTCATTGCCAAACTCGGGAACAACTCTTCCAGATTTAGGATGACTCTCAAGCTGATCGATTCTTGAGATAAGTTTGTCAATAAATCGGTCTGCATAAATTTTTGAGTCTTTGGAAATGTATTCGTGAATAGATTTTAAATCATCGATTGCTAAATCGGACCAAATGATTTTTACCATTTTTTTATCATTTCCTTAACTTGAGCATGGCTTACTGTTTTACCTTGATCAAGTTGTTTTAAGCCTTGGTCTACTTTTTCAACAAAGACTAACTTCTCCATAAGTTCTTCTAATGAAAATTCTGGAGGCAGTTCATTCACAGCCTCAATTGCTTTTTCTCTTTTCATACATTTAAGATTTAACTCCCTTTACAGCTTTTAAATTTAAACATTTAAAAGCTTATTCACTGATGGCAATTTTATAGTGTCTGATAGCTCTTATGTAGCTAGAAACTTCTATGAAAGCATCTGCACAATATCATCCTTACTCAACTGCTTAACAAAACTCTCTTCAGTTGTGATTAACTCAGTAGTGAGTTTTAGTTTACGCTGCTGCAACATTAATATTTTTTCTTCTACCGAATTGCGCGTGATGAACTTGTACGTGAATACTTTTCGCTTCTGACCAATACGATGCGCGCGATCTACGGCTTGTGCTTCAACCGCAGGGTTCCACCATGGATCGAGAATAAATACATAGTCGGCTTCTGTTAAGTTTAAACCGAGACCACCTGCTTTAATGGAAATTAAAAATACTTTGAGTTTCGGATCTTTATTGAAGCGTTCAACTTCTTCTTTACGATCCGTACTCGATCCATCAAGATAGGCGAAGTCCGTCTTTGTTGCTTTAAGATGTTGCCTTACAATTTCAAGATGCTTTACAAACTGACTGAAGATAAGAACCTTGTGACCTTCAGCAATTGCATTTTCAAGCATGTGTGTGATGTCTTCAAGTTTACCGGAGTCGCCCGTGTAACCTTGCTCAATCATGCGCGGATGATTAGCAATCTGGCGAAGCTTGGTAAGACCTTCCAGCAATATAAATCGACTGCTGCCCAAACCTTCACTTTCTATGAGCTTGAATATTTTTTCTCGGTATTGAGTCTTCACTTCTTCATAACGTTTCTCCTGTTCAGGTGTCATTTCAGAATACTGAATGTTCTCTACTTTTTCAGGAAGCTCCGTTGCTACCTGCGACTTATGTCTGCGAAGTATGAAAGGCTTTATAACCATACCCAATTTTTTGGAACGACCTTCGTCATTCTTCTTCTCAATCGGGTTTTGGAATTCGTTGCGAAAGTAAGTTTGTGAACCAAGTATACCAGGATTGATAAACGACATCTGTGACCATAAGTCAAGTGTGGTGTTTTCAATCGGTGTACCGGTAAGAACAAGCTTATGTCTTGATTTTAAATCGCGCACTGCTTTGGCAATGTTTGATGTCGGATTCTTGATGACTTGTGATTCATCAAGAATAATATAGTTGAAATAGAATTTTTGCAGCAGCTCTACATCTAATCGCGTAATGCCATACGATGTTAATACGATGTCGTATTTTTCAAATCGTGTGATGTCTTTATTACGAAGCGTTCCTGTGTAGTTTAGAATCTTGAGGTCTGGTGTAAACTTACTGGCCTCCATTTCCCAATTGTAAATAAGAGACGTTGGCATAACCAATAGTGTTGTGCCTGCGCCAGCTTCTTTTTCAGCCAGCAACATGGTTAATGTCTGCACAGTTTTACCAAGACCCATGTCGTCAGCGAGACACCCTCCAAGTCTGTATTCGTTTAAGAAACGCAGCCAGTTATAACCTGCTTTTTGATATGGACGTAACTCGCCTTTGAAACCCACAGGCGTTGGATAGTTCTTAATGCCTGTGAACGCTGTTGATGTAAGTGTGCGCAGTTTCTCACTGAGATGAACTTTAGCGAGATTACCTTCTTCTAATTCTTTTACAAGATTAAGATGATGCTTACGCAATACAGGTTTTTCATGATCACCTTCTGTTTCACTCAGGGCAAATAAATCAGCATACTTGGTAAGCCATGCTTCAGGTATGATTGCAATTTCGCCGTTAGGAAGTTTGAATTCTACTTTGCGTCTGAGTATGAGCTTGCGTAATTCTTTAAAGGGAATTTCAAAATCACCGAATCGAATCTTGGCATGAATATCAAACCAGTCGATATTCTCTTTCACCTCAACTTCAATGACAGCCTTACCAACAAAATATTTTTTATCGCGACTTTCAGGTTGACTAACTTCGAAGCCAAGATTCAACAGGTTGACGCGATTTTCATTCAGCCATGAAAACGCCTCTGACTTTGGTATCGCTACGCGGAAGCCCTTCATAGGCAATCCTAACTTCTGCAGTGTATGAAGAAATTTCTTTTCAATATCTGTTAAACGCGTTACTCGATGGAAAATATAATCTTCACCATGTTTCTCTACCGTAACGCTTACCGGCCCAATGTTATCGCCGCGAAAACGATGCTTGCCATATTTGAATGAAAGATCAAAAACAATTTTACCCGCTTCATCACTGGTATCTTCAACAGGAGCATTGGTTTCAAAGAGTGAAGGCGCTACTGTTGTTTGTGCTGAATGTAATTCTGAAAGTGTAAGAACAGGATGAGGATCATACGTGCTCTTGTTGATCTCAAAACCATTTGCTTCCACATCATCGAACGATGCGATGAGGGGTGCTACAAAGCGATTGTAATATGTCTCTTCAACATTCTTGGGAATAACAACAAACTTTTTGCTTAAAAATGGAATAAGTTTTTTTCCATCAACATGCTTCTCGAAGCCATAAAGCTTTCCATTAAAAACCATCCACGCCGGACTCTTGCAAATAAGATAAGCTGATGGATTAGGGAGTTCAAGCTTTTTGTCCTGGCATATCAGCGTCGGAAAATAGTTTGTGTTTTCAGCAGAGCGCATGAAATGAAACTGAATGCTGGCGCGTGCTTCCTGTACTTCAATTTTTTTCCAGGTTGGCTCACCGTCATTGCCCATTTCGAAAAGCTGCTTGCCTTTCAGTTTCTCAAGCACCTTGGCTCGGCGCTTCTCCATATAATCTTCGATCTGTTCCTGGATCAATTCGTTGCCTTTGGTTTTATCAAACGTCTTGGCAAAGAACTCTTCAGGCTTCATTATTTTTGGAGAGAATTTCTTAACAATATTGTCTTGCGACATGGAATCCATGAGGTCGATGAGTTCGAAATCACGATCATCAAGCCCCTTCGAAAACTCTCTTGCGTTTTTAGTAGAAATATTTTGATGCTGATAGGTAAGCTTTCCCTTATCGTCAAGATGTACGATGTACGATTCGAATATAAATCCGAGATATTCGTGTAGATACAACGAATAGATAATTTGAAACGGCTGTGAGGAAGAAACCTTCATGAAATTGGGCCATTTTAAATAAAACCGAATACGCAATTTAACAAAATACCGCTATAAATGAGTGCCAAAAAATAAGGTTTTGGTACACTAACCTTACAAATTATTGACAGATAAATAGCGGACAGCCAGCGTGGCCGGTCTTATAGAGATCAGAAAAGTAATAAATACAATAACCAAAAGCGTTGAAATAAAATCGAAAATCGACATTTTAACGGGATATCCGTCGGCTACGGCACTTTGCATGCCCATGGAAATAATTTCAAAATGCTGTTGAATCAGGCACAGCGCTCCCCCCAATAAAAGCCCAATAAAAGCTCCTATAAAAGAAATTAGTCCGCCTTCAGCCAGAAAAATATTGCGTATGATTTTTTGATCAGCACCTATGGCAGCCAAAACTGAGATGTCTTTCTTCTTATCAATAGCTAGCATCATCAAGCTGAAAAAAGTGTTGATGGAACCGATAGCTAGCAATATGGAAAGCGCCAGAAAGGCAAAGAGTTTTTCCATTTTAAGAATGCGATAGATATCGGCGTGCTGCTCTTCACCATTTAAAATCGTGAAGTTTTTCCCCAATGCCTTCTTTAGGTTCTCTTGAACTTGTAGAACATCTGAACCATTTTTTATTTTTATTTCAAGCGATGTTCTCTTATCACCATAGTTAAGAAGCTCTTGCGCAAAACTCAACGGCACAATAACATAATTCTCATCAACGGTAGACACAATACTGAACACGCCACCAGGTAAAATATTTTTATGTGAATAAAGCTGAGATACATCTATTGATCCAGGCTTTAGCGAATTGATATAATAAAGCTGAAGTGGAAACTGACTATCGTGCGTTGTAATGGATAACGAAACTTTAACGCCTTGTCCTACTAGCGCGTAAGGAACTTTGCCTGCATGCAAGCGAAGTTTACCCTCAACAATATTCTCTTTTGGAATGCGATTCTGGTCGATGAAATTTTCGCTTACACCTTTTATGGTGATAACCTGGTTCGCTTCGTGATTTCCTCCGGAGTAACGTGCATAAGCGTAGTCTTCAATAACTTCCGTTACAATGGCAACCCCGTTAGTTTTTTGAATCTTGCTGAGAAGTTGGGGAGTAGCATGAAAAGATTTGCCTTCGGAAGCTTCAATTTTTATTTCAGGATCGAATGAGTTATTGAGCGAATGCAGTAAGTCGCCCAAGCCATTGAATACGGAGAGAACAATAATTAGTGCGGCTGTGGTAATGGCCACCACCACAATAGAGAGAATGGAAATGATGTTAATAAAATTTTTCTTCCGTTTGGATAGGAGGTAACGCTTGGCAATAAAGAAAGGAAGATTCAAGAATAAACTTATTTATGCTATCCGATTTACGAATTTCCTGAGAAAGAAACTGCCTTATTCTTCCTCTTCGCTTGATTTTTTTGCTGGTGGAATATTCAGATTGCCGATGAGCGCATCCATCTTTTGTGCATTCTCTTCAACCTCATCTATATAAAAAACCAACTCTGGAACGATACGGACCTGCTTGGCAATTTTATCACCCAGTGCTTTTCTTATTTCACCTTTACGTTTCAAAATCTTATCGAGAACAGCTTTCTTATCTTTAGCCAGCATCATGCTGAGATAAACTTTGGCAACACTCAGATCGGGACTCATTCGCACTTCTGTAATGGTGATAAATGCATTTTCGAGCACACCACGCTTATCTCTTAGAAAAACGTCGCTTAGTTCTTTTTGAATGAGTCTTGAAAACTTCTGCTGTCGAGTAGTGCCTGCCATAGCGCAAATATCTTTAACTATCGCGACAATTAACAATTGCCCGACGGTTATTTCAAGTTTGAGCTAACTTGTGGGAAAGAGAACGGCATCTTACAAAAAGGGCGATTATCATTTTAATTATAAAAAATAGTAATCTATTTTGAGGCTTTTATTTAAAGCTATAATGATTTGCTAAGATTCTTTCGCATCAACGACCCCTATCGCCTGGTGGGGCTGCTCGTTATTCTGATTCTAATTTATATTCCATTTTTTATAAATGGCTCCATTTTAACAGTACCCGAACTGAGGAGTATGCTGGTAGGAGAAAAACTCCTGGATGGATCTGTTCCCTACTCATCACTTATCGACTCAACGGGGCCAATCAGTGCGTGGTTCTTTGCACTTATTGATGCTGTGTTTGGCAGATCGCTAACAGGGCGCCATGTTCTTGCTTTTATTGTTCTGTTTTCTCAGAGTGCCTATCTCGGAACAATTCTTATCAACAAGAAAGCATTTTCTGAAAATACTTACTTACCATCTTTTATATTTTCCGTGTTAGCTTTTTTTTCATTTGATGTGCTTTCGATATCAAGTGAACTGATAGGATGTGGATTTTTGCTACTAGCGTTGAGCAATCTGTTTAAGCAAATTGAATTTCGCACACAACGCGACGAGACTATTTTCAATCTTGGCATTTACATAAGTCTTGCATCACTTTGTAATTTTTCGTTTGTAGTTCACTTGCTTGGTGTGATTACAATTCTGGTAATTTATACACGTACTTCAGTGCGTGGATTTTTATTACTGGTTTTCGGATTTGTATTGCCGCATGTTGTGGTAATCAGTCTTTATTATCTCAACGGTCATTTAGGTGATTTATGGCTTTACTATTACTTGCCCAATGTGAGTTTTGGTGCTGATAAATTAATAGGAGGTTACAGCTTGTTTATTCTTGGTGCGGTGCCTTTGTTCTTCCTTCTTGTTTCGATGGTGATGCTTAATCGCGAAGCGAGGTTTACCAAATATCAGTCGCAGTTGTTGCAGAGTATGTTTGTATGGATGCTGTTTTCATTTCTACAGATTCTTTATTCAAGAAATCTTCGGCCGCAAAGTTTTATCACACTTATTCCTGCATTCTGTTTTTTCCTTACCCATTTTCTATTGCTGATCAGACGAAAAAGATTTGCAGAGATTGCCGTCTGGATGTTGCTGTGCGGTGTTGCGTCAGTGAGTTATATGGCATACTTCAATAAATTATCGTCAGTTGATTATCAATCACTTTATGTTAAAAAGAATGACTCCGGAATTGTGAATAAGAAAGTGCTGGTGTTAGGTAATGACTTTGATATTTATCAAAACAATACATTAGCTACACCATTTTTAGATTGGGATTTGTCGAGAGAAATACTTGAACATCCGGATTACTATGAGAACGTAATAGAAGTTTACAATGTCTTTAAGACCGATCCTCCTGAAGTTATTTATGACAAGGACAAACTCATAAAAAAATTCTTTGACAGAATTCCGGCTTTAAGAGGCGAGTATAAGGAGACGAAGCCTGGAGTTTTTGTTCACCGAGTGAAGCCAGCTACTTCAAAATAAATCTCACTCTATTCATTGTTGCCTTGTTAGTGTGTCACTTCCTCTAAAGCGATGCCATGAAAAAAAATAAGCCCTGCTATCTGCAAGGCTTAAAATTTATTATTATTTGACTATCGACTATCGACTATCGACTATCGACTATCGACTATTTTAATCAACAACTAATCTTACTTACTCTTCTTTCATGTCTTCCACCTTCAAAGGCAGTATGAATAAAACGATCTACGATATTTTTAGCTAACTCAAAACTGATAAAACGTTCAGGTAGGCAAACAACATTGGCGTTGTTATGCTGACGCGCTAATGAAGCGAGTTCCTCATTCCAGCAGATAGCAGCACGGATGCCTTGGTGTTTATTAGCGGTAATAGCTACACCATTAGCACTTCCACAAACCAATATTCCAAGATCAAATTGATTTGTTTCTACTGCTGAAGCAACCGGGTGTGCAAAATCTGGATAATCAGCAGAGTCTTTGCTGTTGGTGCCAAAGTCTTTAAACTCATAGCCGTTACCAGCAAGCCATTTTTTAAGTAATTCTTTATATTCAAAACCAGCGTGGTCGCTTCCTATTGCAATTTTTGGCATCATGTTGTTTGATTGTTAAGTTCCTCTTCAGCTTCTTCTTTTAATTTGCGTCGATAGACATTTGCTGATATTAAAATACTGATTTCAAAAAGCAGATACAATGGTATGGTAATTAAAACCTGGCTCAATACATCTGGAGGAGTGATGATAGCTGCTATAATAAGTATCACAACAACAGCGTGCTTGCGATATTGACGCAGGAACATGGGTGTTACTAAGCCAAGTTTTGTAAGGAAATATATAACAACCGGTAACTGGAATAATGCACCACTACCTAACACAAGTGTTAAGAGCGTAGATACGTATGACGTTACATCGAACTGGTTAACAATCATGTCACTTATCTTGTAGTTCACAAGAATATAAACCATCAGAGGTGATACCACATAATAACCAAATGAAATTCCCATTCCGAATAGCAGGCTTATTACACCTACTACACCTCTTGATCCATTACGTTCTTTTATTTTCAGTCCAGGCTTAACAAAGCGCCATAGCTCCCAGATTACATAGGGGAAGGCCATTACTAATCCCAAAACAATAGAAGAAACAATCGTAATGGAAAATTGACCCGTCATGCTACGACTTTGCAACTCAAGGTGAATATCCTGAATACAAAGGTTTGGATTATGAATAACCTCACCCAGCTTGCATAATGCACGCCAGGTAGGAAAGTCAGCTTTTGCCGGGCCCAAAATGATTGTATTAAAAACCCATTTAATGATGATGAAAGAAAATGCTGTAAATACCATCAGTGCTATAACTGAACGGATAATATGCCAACGCAACTCTTCAAGGTGATCGAGAAATGTCATTTCTGCTTCACCGGTAGGTTCACCACTCTCCTGATCTAAAGGCATTGATTATTTTTATTTATAAGTTCTGCCTACATCCATAGGCTCATTAATTGAATAAGACCTCCCTGATTTTGAGATCAAAGAGGTCGTTGAAAACTATTAGTATAATGGAAATTTCTCCATAAGGCGGTTTACTTTCTTCTTCACCGCTTTCAAGTGCTTTGCATCTTCTGGTTTCTGTAACGCTTCATCAATCAGATCAACCACTTTCACAACATCTTTCTCTTTCAGACCTCGCGTTGTAATAGCAGGGCTACCAATACGAATACCGGATGTTACAAATGGAGATTGTGTATCGAAAGGAACCATGTTCTTGTTGATTGTGATATCAGCCTGAATCAATCCTTCTTCAGCTTGTTTACCGGTAAGTTTTTTCGAACGAAGGTCAATCAGCATTAAGTGGTTGTCAGTTCCGCCAGAAATTATTTTATAACCTTTTTCTGTGAAAGCATTGGCCATAGCCTTTGCATTTTTAGTAACCTGAACAATGTAGTCCATGTATTCATCTGAAAGTGCTTCCTGGAAAGCTATAGCCTTGGCTGCAATAACATGTTCTAACGGACCACCTTGTGTACCTGGGAAAACACCAGAATCAAGAATTGAAGAAATCTTTCTGATCTCTCCCTTTGGAGTCTTCAGTCCCCATGGATTATCAATGTTTTTACCAACCATAATCATTCCACCACGCGGACCACGTAAAGTTTTGTGAGTAGTGGTTGTAACGATATGACAATATTCCATTGGATCGTTTAACAAACCACGTGCAATAAGTCCGGCAGGGTGAGAGATGTCGGCTAACAGAATAGCACCTACGCTATCAGCAGCTTCACGAAGTTTTTTATAATCCCAATCACGGCTGTAAGCGGAGGCACCGCAGATGATCATCTTAGGCTTCTCGCGCTGGGCAGTTTCAATTACTTTATCAAAGTCGATAGTACCGGTTTCTTTTTCAACACCATAAAAAGTAGGCTCATATAATTTACCTGAGAAGTTTACAGGTGACCCATGAGTCAAGTGACCGCCATGCGAAAGATCAAAACCTAAAATCTTGTCACCAGCCTTCAGGCATGCAAGCATTACGGCAGCGTTGGCCTGGGCGCCTGAGTGTGGCTGAACGTTAGCCCATTCAGCACCAAAAAGTTCTTTAGCGCGATCAATAGCCAGTTGTTCAATTTCATCAACTACTTCGCAACCACCATAATAGCGTTTGCCGGGCAAGCCTTCAGCATATTTATTGGTAAGAACAGTTCCCATAGCCTTCATAACCTGTTGAGAGGTGAAGTTTTCGGATGCAATAAGTTCAATGCCGTGTTGCTGTCTTTGTTTTTCCTTTTCAATAAGGTCGAAAATGACTTTGTCTTTTTTCATTTGAAGCTGATTGGTTTTAACGCAGCCCGTGGGCCCGATTGGTTTATTTTATGGGTTTTAAAAGAAGGCTCAAAAATAAGGTAGGGATATGAGAACGCATAATCAGAAGTGTGTTAATTATGACAGATTTTGGACTTATACTAAGGAGGCACGCAGCATCGTTAAATTCTATACATAACAAATTCTTTTTAAATTGCTTCGGTTTAAAAATTACGAATGCAAAAACTAAAACTCAGCCTCTTATTCCTGTTCATTACCGTTCTTGGCATGGCCCAGGATCAACTTCTGGAAAGTGCTAAAAAGAAAATTACATCAGGTGATTTTGCCGGTGCTAAGGCTGATCTTACAAAGATCATAGATGCTTCTCCCAAAAATAAGCAAGCTCTTAACCTGCGGGCCGAAGCCCGTACAGGACTAGCCGATTTCTATGGTGCTATCGGCGATGTAACTACGGCCCTGGAGACTGACTCTACCTATGCCGATGCTTACAATACAAGAGGTGAGGCCAAGATGAACCTCGGTGATAATGATGGTGCCATTGCTGATTTTAACAAAGCTGTGAAGTTCAATCCCAGGTTTACAGAAGCATACTCTAATCGTGGATTAGCAAAGTATAATGCCGAAGATCTTCAAGGAGCCTTCTTTGATTTTTCTAAGGCTATTGAACTAGGTCCTGTTGATGCCGATAAATACTTTAACCGTGGCGTGGTGAAAGCTGAGCTAGGTGAATTTATCAGTGCCATCGACGATTACAACAAAGCACTAGAGTTAGACAAGACTGATGCTAATTTGTATAATTATCGAGGTGTAGCACAATACAACGCTGCCAACTTCGATCAGGCTATTCTTGATTACAACGAAGCCATTAAACTTGATCCTAAAGACGCATTGAAGTTTGAAAACAGAGCACTGGCCAAAAGTGCTAAGCTTGATTTTAAAGGCTCATTAGAAGATTACAATAAAGCCATTGAACTTAGTCCTGAAGATGCAGAAACTTATAATCTGCGTGGTGTAGTTAAATTTAACTTAGAAGATCACGATGGAGCTATTGCTGATTATACGAAAGCTATCAGCCTGGATAATACCAATCCAACATATTATGATAACCGTGCATTAAGCAAAACAGAAAAAGAAGATTATGCTGGCGCGGTGGAAGATTACTCTTCATCCATTGAACTTTATCCAAACGATCCAGAGACTTACTATCAACGTGGTATTGTAAAGGTAAGCATGAATAACAAATACGATGCTTGCCTTGATTTTAAAACAGCCGAGGAGCTTGGCTCTGTTGAAGCCAAGGCCATGATAAAAAAGAACTGCAAATAAAGGTTGATCGGTACTTGGGGACTGAAATGGTTGTGAGATGAAAATTGCAGTTGTTCTTAATGGCATATCCTTTAATAAAGATATTTTCTATAAAAAATATCTACCCGATCTGTTATATGAACACACGGTAGATGTCTACGAAACCAGGACACAGTATGAAGGCATAGCGCATGCTCGCAGAGCGGTTGACAAAC
>DATCRE010000431.1:0-20105 GCA_036569145.1 Cyclobacteriaceae bacterium | reverse complement strand
CCGCCTTTATCGATAATATGTTCATCAGGATGTTGCAATACCTCGAAGTCAATGGGCTCCATCCAAAAGAACTTTTCTATCCACGCACGATTCAATTTCTCGAACCAGGGTTGATGTTCAGGTTGATAATCTATAATATCGATGGTGGCCGATGTGTTCATTATAAATATTGGTTTTAAGAATCTGGCCTCATCCCAACCCTTCTCCAAGGGAGAAGGGTTAAAGTCCCTCTCCTTTGGAGAGGGATTAGGGTGAGGCTCTAAATCGTCTTTGTAATTGTCTTCGTAAAATGATGTGATGTGATCGTAAAGCCTTTGTTCAGGTACAAGCGATGCGCATCAAACCGGTGATGTCCCGAGTCAAGTGTTACATAGTTATATCCTTTTTCCTTCGCGAAGTCGAAGACATAATCCAGTAGTTTGCCGCCATAGCCTTTGCCACGATGTTCAGGCAAGGTTGATAAGTCATCAATGTAAATATGTTTGCCAATGAAAAGATATTGCAGGTAACGAAAGCCAATGGCTGAAGCTGCCATACCGTTTTCTTCAATGAATGCCAGTTGATATCCTTCGCTAATCATTTCCTTAACAGTCTTCAGAAAGACATCTTCTTTCAAATGCGGACGCAGTACCTGGATAACTTTCCAGCATGATAAAATATCCTGATCGGTCGTAGCAAGCTTTATGTTCATCTAAAAGAAATTTATTTGGTTTAAAGTTTTTTGGCCTCACCCTCGGTCTCTCTCCGGGGGAGAGGGATGACTGAATTTATAAATTTCAGCCGTTAATACCACATTGGATAAAATCTAAAAAGAATTTATAACACAAATTTTCTCTGTGAAGCTCTGTGTATTCTCCGTGATTTCTGTGTTATAACTTTCTCCTGAGCATATAATAAATCATATTATTGTTTCGAAAGTTGTGCCCGCCAAAGCGTACGCAGCTGATAACCTTTATTGACCATATAAATGCCTACAATAGTAAGAATGATGGCAATGCCAATGCGCATGTTCAATTTCTCATTTAACACCAACCAACCTAAGATTACAGCAACGATAGGATTGATGTAAGCATAAAGTGATACGATAGTCATAGGTAATTTCTTGATAGCGTATGAATAACATGCATAGGCCGATACGGAGCCTATCAAAATCATATACGCTAATGTGCCGATGACTTCAGACGACCATTGAATGGTGCTGTAATCGTCGAAGATGAGGCTCATTGGAATAAGAAAGATTCCCCCAAACAACATTTGTAGTCCGGCACTGAGAAAAGGATTTGTGTTTTGATTTTTCTTTTTGATGTAAACACTACCCATGGCCCAGCCCAGATTAGCAAGAAATGTCAATATAATTCCGAGACGATAATTGCTATCTGAAAATTCAGTAAGATGTTCAGCAAAAATCAGTAGAATACCACTAAGGCCTGTAACTAATCCTAATATGATAAGCCAGTTAGGACGTTCATCTTTATTGACAATAAGATTAATGAGGATTGTCCAGATGGGCATCATGGAACATATTACTGCAGCTACACTGCTTGAAATATATTTCTCTGACCATCCAACGATAGCAATACCAAATGTGATCATGAGCAAACCACTGATGGCCTGGTTGATCAGCGTTTTACGATCAGGCCATTTAGCCTTACCGAAAGTTAATGTTATGATGATGAGGATAGGGCCTGCAAACAGAAAGCGGAGCACAGAGAAAAGAAACGCAGGAAACTGTGTAACGCCAATTCTTAAAGCAAGATAAGTAGTGCCCCAGATGAGGCATACCCAGGCAAGTGCTGCATACGCTAAAAACAAACTCTTGGATTGTAATCTTTCATTCATAGTACAAAGTTTCTGATTGTAACGTAAGAAAAACAGTTTCAGTTTTTGAAACTTTGATCATATCAGTTTGGATCAGAATTATAAGTAAGAGCGGTTTAGTGAGAATGAATACTTATAGACTGCTCGTCTCAGGATATAACTCCTTATTCAAATAAACATCCTGATGATGGATTTCCATATAACGCTCAGGTCGTTGAAGCAACCGAAATCCAAATTGATTATAAAGTCCCTGAGCATCACGGGTAACGAGCATTATGCGGCGTAATCCATTTATAAATTCAAATGATAAAATGAATTGCATGAGTCCTTTTGAAGCGCCCCGACCTCTATACTTCTCGTCAACAAATACGTCTCCCAGATAAGCAAAAGTGGCGTAGTCCGTGATGAGTCTTGCAAATCCTACTTGTTGATTGCTGTGATAGATACCAACGCATAAAGAATTTTCAATTGAAATTTTCATCACGGCTTCAGGAATCTCTTTAGCCCAATACGATTTTTTTAAGAACTCATGGATGTAAAGAATGTCGAGCTTTGCTTTGTCAGTGCTGTAGAGAAATTCGTTGAGAGTAGATTCTTTGATCATGTTTGAAGAGTTGAAATTCATACTGCAAATTTTCCGTTTTAATGCATAAAAAACAGTTTCAGTTTTATTGGTTTTAATAAGATCAGTTTGCTGTTTATCCTTCGTGAATTCAGATTATATTTGAAGTAATAGTTTTACCATCAACCATTCCTATCCAATAACTGATGACTGCACTGAGTTTATTAACATACATAATCTGGAACATTAACCCTGACATCTTTGTAATTCCCGGATTAGATCACCCGGTGAGATGGTACGGACTTTTGTGGGCCATAGCGCTTATAACGAGCCAACAGATTATGACGTACATCTATAAGAAAGAAGGCAGGCCTGAGAAAGAGGTAGATACCATGACGCTTTATATTGTTTTAGGCACCATGCTTGGCGCGAGGTTAGGCCATGTATTGTTTTATGATCCGACTTATTACTTTCAACATCCGCTTGAAATATTGTTTATCTGGGAAGGCGGACTTGCCAGTCACGGTGGCACTATAGGCATTATCATAGCAGCCTACTTGTTTGTTCGCAAAACAAAAGTTTCTTATTTGTGGTTGCTGGATCGTCTCACTATTGTATCAGCCTTATGTGCTTGCCTTATCCGGGTTGGAAATCTGATGAACGCTGAAATGATTGGTATACCTGCAACAGTACCGTGGGCATTTGTCTTTACCGCTATTGATGATGTACCGCGACATCCTGCACAATTGTATGAGGCTATTTATTGCTTTTTTATTTTTGTATTGATGTTCTGGATGTGGTATAAGCATAGAAACAAACTTAAAAATGGTTTTATGCTGGGATGGTTTTTAATTATACTATTTGGTCTCAGGTTTGTCGACGAATATTTTAAAGTAAGCCAGGAAGCATTTGAAGATGGAATGATTTTGAATATGGGGCAGATCTTGAGTATCCCTTTTGTATTAGCAGGTGTTTTGATTCTTTTACAGAGTATTAAAAAAAGCACTGCTGTTAATCAAGCAAGCCCGAAGGGCTGATATGACTATAGAATATTAGACTAGATGATTTTAAACTCCGAAGGAGTGATATTATTTCGTCCTTTGAGTTTTGAATTGTGAGCTTAGCTAGTTCAAAAACAACATAATTTATTTAAAGATGGACGATATGGACAAACGAACTTTCCTAAAAACATCTGGAGCACTGGTTGGTGGTGCTATGCTTTCAAGTCTTTCATCTTGCAATCCAGAAAAAGAACATCTAAAGAATTGGTCTGGCAATCTTGAATATGGTACCGACCAGGTTTATTATCCTAAGTCCGTTGAAGAAGTTCAGGATGTTATAAAAAAATTGCCGAAGCTTCGCGGACTTGGTTCACGCCATTCGTTTAACAAGATTGCAGACAGTGTTGACAACCTGGTTTCATTTAACAATTTGAATAAAGTTGTTTCCCTGGATAAGATTAACCATACGGTGACTGTTGAAGCAGGCATGAAGTATGGTGAAGTTTGCCAGTATCTTCATGAGAATGGTTATGCTTTACACAACCTCGCTTCACTGCCACATATTTCCATTGCAGGTTCTGTAGCAACAGCAACACATGGTTCAGGCGTTAAAAATGGAAATCTTTCCACAGCTGTTTCGGCTATTGAATTTGTTAACGGTAAAGGAGAGATTGTTTCATTATCAAAGAAAGATGGTGATGCATTTTATGGTGCTGTTGTTGGATTAGGAAGTCTCGGACTTGTAACCAAAGTAACGCTTGATCTTCAGCCAACATTTATGATGAAACAACTCGTTTATCGGAACCTGCCGATGGAACAATTGGAAAAGAATTTCATGTCTATTATGTCAAGTGGTTATAGCGTGAGCTTGTTTACCGACTGGCAAGATAAAAATGTTAGTGAGGTATGGATTAAGAGTAGGGTAGAAGAGGGCAGTAGTGTGACAAACTTTGCGTCTGAATTCTTTGGCGCAAAACTGGCTACGAAAAATCTTCATCCCATAGAAGATCAGCCTGCCGAAAACTGTACGGATCAGATGGGTGTACCCGGCCCGTGGTATGAACGCATGCCGCATTTTAAAATGGGCTTCACACCAAGTGCGGGTAAAGAGCTGCAATCCGAATACTTTGTCCCGATAGAGCAGGCTTATGAAGCCATGATGGCTGTTGAAAAACTTAAATCAGAAACAGCGCCTCACATTTTTATTTCCGAGATCAGAACTATTGACGCTGACGATTTGTGGATGAGCCCTTGTTACAAGAAGCCTTGCGTTGCGCTTCACACAACATGGAAACAAAACTGGGATGCTGTTATTAATTTGTTGCCTAAGTTAGAACAACAACTTGCACCATTCAATCCACGACCACATTGGGCTAAGTTATTTACGTTGAAACCGTCCGTTCTTCAATCGCGCATTGAAAGACTTGGTGATTTCAAGCAGTTGTTAAACCTGCATGACCCCGAAGGTAAATTCAGGAATGAGTTTATTGATAGTAATTTGTTTTAGTGTTTTCGACTCACAAGTTACCTGCATGGTGATGAAGTTTGAGTCAAAGCTTGAGCAAATTCATCTTTAGATTTGGATTCTTTTCTATACCATCAACAAGCAGACTGACTCTTTGATAATCTTGCTTGTTCTTTATGATGTAATTAATTGTTTGTATAGTATCCAACCCTTGCGTTACTGCTTTGAGCTTCTATCACTTTTCTTTCGTTCTTTAATGAGATTAGTTGCTGGTTGCCAGCCATGATATCGGTAGCAAGTTTCAATACTCGAACGGGTTTCCCATTACCATCCGATATGACGGAGTAGTTTCCTGAAATATATATTTTTGACCTGTCTTTGCGAATGCGCTCATACGCTCCTGGTTTGGTGATGCCTGCAATAATATCTTTCCACAGTTTTTGATACTCTTCCGAGTTAGCATGACCTGTGTCAACAAATATTCGATGATTTTTACCTTGTATCTCATCAAGAGAATATTGCATCAACTTTAGAAATGATTCATTGACTGTTAAAATAGTTCCATTAAGATCGAACTCAGCTGAGGCAATACTGCTGTTATTAATAGCGTTGATCTGACTCTCTAGCTCAGAAGCCTTTCGCTGTATTTCCTCCTGAGTAGCTTTCTGTTCTTCGATGTTCTGCCTCATTTCTTCTTGCAGGCTTCTTAATTCTTCAGTCTGCTTCTGGCTTTGTTCCAGCAGATGCCTTGTTTGATCTGCTGTTTTTACATTGGCAATAGATGAAGCAATGGCTTCACATACTTCTACAAGAAATGCTTGCTCATAATCTAAGTAATGTTGAAAAGAAGCAAGTTCTAATACTCCATATACGGTATCATTTACTTTAAGCGGTACTATAAAAATACATCGGGGCGTAGCCTGACCTAACCCGGAAGTAATAGTTACATAATCAGAAGGAACCTGTGTCATAAAGATTGGATTGCCTTCCTGCCAGCATTGCCCCACCAATCCATTTCCTGGGTATATGAATTTATCTATATACTTCTTTTTATCCCAGGCGTAGCAAGAGAGCAACCGAAGGTGCACATCCTCTTTATTCTCATCATTTAATACAAACAAACCTCCCTGATTAGAGTTGGTATACTTAACAATATTGCTGATGATCGCGTCGCCAAGCTCTTGAAAATCATTTTGATTGCGGATAATTTCTGCAAATTTAGCCAGACCTGTCACTGACCAGTTTCTCCTTTCATCTTCAATTTTTGCTTGCTTAAGGAGTTCTCTCATCGCCACCAGATTGCCAGTCAAGTTTACCTCATTGAGTGCCTTGTTAGACTCATTAAGTCCGACCCATTGTGTGGTATAATCACCCCTGGAGATTTTAGTTATGAATTCATTGGCTTGTTGGAAATTATTAATTGAATCAGCTACAATATCTTTCCAGTCGTTATGTGAAAGAGAAGTACCCGTGTCAAATATATATTTACGGTTGTTTTCATTTAAAGTCTTGAGTAGCTGTTTTCGTTGACTATCTTCAGATTTAAGTTTTCGTACAATGTAAATGATGGAGGGAATGCCTAATAAGACCATCATCATTTGAATGATACGGTTTCTTGAAAGTGCCTGTAAGTATTTCGAATCTGCACTATCATTCAAAGACTTCTCGAATGCAAGCAAGGGTGTACTGAAGGCTTCATATTTTTTCCACACGCCATAGCCACGATCTTCATTTAAAAGTTCTACAAACTGTCGCATGCTGTCTTTCCGGGCAAGCTCAATCATATCCATTGAAAAAGAGAGATAATCTTCTACGGAAGCTTTCATTTGACGAAAACTATCTATGTTATAGTGCTGCTTGACCAGCAAGTTCTCAATACTGTTAAAAATAGAGTCCTTATCTCTAAGTACAAGTTTAATGGGGTCGGCTAACTGTGGATTTTTAGTGAGTGCAAATCCCCGAACGGAGAGATCGGCACCGTGAATAACATTACCTATAATGGCCGATGTTCTTTGCTTGACATCTTCTGTTTCAATTTTCAGAGTATTATTCTCAATAATGGTTTTTGCATTATAAAAGGTTAAAACAGAATTGATAATCAGAAGTACAGCAAAGCAGAACAATAATACCGGTATCAGATTTTTGCTTCTAAAGATTAGCTTCAGTAATTTCTTCATATTAGTTGTGTAATACGTTAATTGTTTACATTCTGATCTTAGTAGTTCATAGATCAAAGAAGAGGTAATTCCTAATTCGCTTCAAACATCTTGATTGATTGAAACAAAAAGAAAAATATGGCATAGCAATAAAGTATACTTCAGCAGTTTCAGTGTACCATTAGGTTGACATGTTACTAATGTTAAAAGGCATCAGCTTCGCTATAAAAATTTCCACAATTGGTAATCTATTCCCATCTTGGCGCTTATCCGAAATCAAGCCAATCTTTATTGAAACCTTCAAGGCGTGTACCCAATACCTGGTTTTGGAAGATTGAATGAAATTGAGCGCTGCAAACTCGATGGAGAAAACATTATTGGTCGTGATAGAAGCCGAGAGTGTAAACCAGCTGTCCTGTATAGCTATGCTACCAATATGCTGGATCTACCAACGGACCTGTATACCGTATCAAAACTTCTGGATCACAGAAGTGTAAAAACAGCACAAATCTATGCACAGGTGTGCGACAAGATGAAGCAGGCTGCGGTCAAATCATTGCTAAAACTCAATTTCACCAGTCGTTAATTAAATCCAACTTGATCAATATTGATCTCCTGTCACGCCATAGTAAAGCGCTTGAGGCAACAAATGACTCGTTACGAAAATGTGCTTTTCAATTTTATATGGAATTGGTGGCGCTTAAGAAATAACGTGATAGCCGTTAACCGTCAGAGTCCCTTCGTTCCTCAGGAGACTCTGCGGAAAATAAAAATGTTCATCTTATCTCTGATTATGAGAACATCCTGTCCGCCGATTCATCAACTCTCTTCCGTACCTGCTTATAGTTACCTCGGTGGATTAATCGAGCCTTGCGTTGCCATCCACACCACATGGAAGCAACATTGGGATGCTGTTATTAATTTATTACCGAAGATAGAACAACAACTTGCACCATTCAATCCACGCCCACATTGGGCCAAAGTTATTTACGTTGAAGCCTTCCGTTCTTCAATCGCGCATTGAAAGACTTGGTGATTTCAAGCAGTTGTTAAACCTGCATGACCCCGAAGGTAAATTCAGGAATGAGTTTGTTGACGTTAATTTGTTTTAGCGGTTGACTCACCACTTCTTTTTTGTTTGTACAAACCAATTCATGCTTTCTATGTAATTTCTAAATTGCTGAATAATAATGATTTAAGACATTGTGTGGAATTATTCTAAATAAAAATTGCACGTTATTGCGCAACTTGCGATACTTGCACTTTAATTATAATCATTCTAAATAATGCGATTTTTATACCTGCTACTTTTTAACACTCTGTTCATTTCTGCTTTTGCGCAAAATGGCGCTGTTAGGGGAAAGATAACCAGCCAGGATGGCCAAGGAGCTTCCTCTGTAAATGTTCAATTAAAAGAAATTAATGCGGGTGCTGTCACGGATGAGAACGGCTATTACCAGATCAGGCATGTTAAAGCCGGACAGTATACACTTGTAACATCCTTTGTAGGTTTAGAATCACAAGAGAAGTCTGTTACGGTAACTGAAGGAGAAATTATCGAAGTGAATTTCTTATTAACGGAAAGCGCAGCGCAGCTTGATGCTATTGAAATTAAATCTTCCAGGGGATTAAATGAGCACGTAGCTTCAATTGGTAAAGTAGCGATCAATCCTATGGACCTGCCGCAGAGTGTGATGGTTATCGATCATTCCGTTCTTGATCGCCAGCAAGTATTGAGTGTAAGCGATGTGCTGATGAATACGAATGGTGTTTATGTAATGGGCACAACCGCTGGCTCCCAGATAGAAATTGCCGGTCGTGGATTTGCCTATAGCAGCAACAACACTTTTAAAAATGGTGTTCGCTTTAATAATGGTGTAACGCCTGAAATGAGCGCACTTGAACGAGTGGAGGTAATGAAAGGGAGCAACGCTATATTATTCGGACAGGTTGGTGCTGGTGGTATCATTAACCTCGTAACAAAGAAACCCAAATTTCAGCAAGGCGGCGAATTATCGTTTCGCACAGGCAGTTACAGTTTTTACAAGCCCATGCTTGACTTTTACGGTTCTGTTAACAACAGTGAACATGTTGCTTATCGCATCAACACTACGTATGAAAATGCAGGAAGCTTTCGTGATAACGTAAAGTCAGAAAGAATATATTTTAATCCGTCTTTCATTATTAAAGCAGGTAAGAAAACAGATATCTTAGTGGAAGGTGATTATCTGAAAGACAATCGTAATCTCGACTTTGGTACTGCAGCTATAAACTATTCAATCGCTAACCTGCCAAGAAGCCGTTATCTGAATACATCATGGTCATATTATAAAGCACAGCAGAAAAGTGCAACAATAACCGTCAATCATCAGTTATCAGAAAACTGGAAGCTTCAAGTGATTGGATCTTACCAGGGATATAATCAGGATCAGTACGGTACAACTCGTCCAAATGGTAACAGTCATCTAGTAAGAACGGATGGCACATGGGTACGTGGATTATTAAGAAGCGGTACAGGTCAGGACTATTACCTGGCGCAGGCTAATGTAACAGGTAAGTTTAACACAGGATTTATAGAGCACACGTTGTTAGTGGGCGGTGATGTAGATAAATACCAAAATACTACACTAGCTTACACGTATGTCAATTCGTTGGTAACGGGAAAGGATAAAAATATTTACGATTCCATAAATGTCTATAACCTCTCTCAATACCAGCAGCGTAATGATATTCCTGATATAGCGCTAACAGGAATAACAAAGAACCCGATAAATCGCTTTGGTGTATTTATTCAAGACCATGTTTCTATCACGGAGAAGATTAAGGTTTTGGCAGGTGTTCGATACTCTTATATAGACAACAGAAGTACTGTTTACAAACCAGACTATACTATATCAGTTGCTCCTACAAAGGCATTTCCAAGTGCTTTCAATCCACGCCTTGGATTGGTATTTCAACCCGTTCGCCAGGTATCATTGTTCGCCAGCTATGCTAACTCATTTGAGTTGAACACAGGTACTGATAACAAAGGTTCGGCGCTTGCTCCATCAACATATGATCAATATGAAGCCGGAATTAAAAACGAATTGTTTAAAGGTCTCCTGGCCCTTAATGTTACAGCCTATAAAATTGTGAATAATAACTTTGCCCAGACTATTTTACCAACGGCTTCAAACTATAATGCCACCTATCCGGCAGCAAAAGAGCTGGCCGGTGAAGTTACCAGCAAGGGTGTTGAGCTTGATGTGATGAGTAAATCATACCATGGTGTTTCTGTGATAGCAGGTTACAGTTTCAACGATACACGTTACACCAGGAGCAATGTGTATATCAATAATAGCCGACTGCGCTACAATCCACAACACACTGCCAACATGAGTATTTATTATTCCTTTGAAGAGAAATTTTTAAAGGGATTGAATCTTGGCTTTACTTCTCTGTATGTGGGTGATCGGGTTGCGGGCCGTTCAACACGTACTAATGTTTCAAATGATACGTATAAGCTGATGACTATTCCCAACTATTTCCAGTTTGATTTTTCTGCTGGCTATGCTATTAATCATATTACATTGAAGTTGAAGGTTTCAAATCTCTTTAATCAACTCAGCTATAACGTGCATGACGATAACAGTGTAAACCCCATTGCACCACGCCAGTATTCGGCTACAGTATCATATAAGTTATAAATTAGTCCACAGTCCACGGTCCATGGTCGACAGTAAAATTGCTGATGACCATGGACTGTTATTGATAAAATTTCCTTCTCCCTTCCCTGCAACCTTTTTGAAATTGGCAAGTACTTTAGGCACAACCCTTACTGCCATGCTGAGAAATTTCATTGTTGTAACCTTTCGAAACCTGCGAAAAAACGGGTTCTATTCATTTATCAACATTTCCGGTCTTGCTATAGGCATCACGTGTTCCATTCTTATCATCCTTTGGGTGGCAGATGAAACGTCGTTCGATAAGTTTCAGCCGAAAGCTGATCGTCTTTACCAGGTTTGGGTAAATGCTCACTTCGATGGACGTGTTAACTCATGGACTTCTGTGCCTCTACCCACTTATGAGGCAATGAAAACAGCGAATGCTAACATCGTACATGCTCTCGTAACAGACTGGGGTGGCGATCACCTCCTGGCAGCTTCCGAAACAAAACGAATGAATAAACGCGGATTCTATGTCAGTGAAGAGTTCCTCGAAATGTTCCAGTTTCCACTTATTGCAGGCAATGCTGAACTCATTCTCGATGATCCTGCTAACATAGTCATTACGAAGTCAACGGCTACTGCACTCTTTGGTAACGAAGATGCCATGGGCAAAATTATTCGTGTCGATAACCAGCATGACTTAAAAGTTGCAGGTATACTCAAGGATATTCCCAGCAATTCTTCCTTTCAATTCGATTTTCTTTTACCGTGGAAACATCACTACAACACGAGTGACTGGGTGAAGCGTAACACAACAAATTGGGGCAATTACTCTTTCCAGGTTTTTGTCGAACTCAATGATGCAAAAAATAAAGCGGATGCTGAAAATGGTGTTCGCGATATGCTTGCCAAGCACGGTGAGGATAAGGAGATTAAGCATGAGTTCTTTCTCTATCCATTACTACGCTGGCGGCTGTATTCAAATTTTGATAATGGGGTAGAACAGGGAGGCATGAGTGATTATGTTCAACTTTTTACCGTCATAGCGATATTCATTATTGTTATTGCATGTATCAATTTTATGAACCTGGCCACTGCACGAAGTGAGCGAAGAGCACGCGAGGTTGGCATACGGAAGAGTATAGGCTCCGGACGCCCGGAATTGATATTCCAGTTCATCGGCGAATCTATGATCATTGCATTTATTTCTTTTATCATTGCTGTACTCGCTGCTCAATTGTTACTGCCATCTTACAATGCACTTGTTGAGAAAAAATTATTCATCGATTACACAAGCAAAGAATTCTGGTTGTTCGCGCTGGCATTGATCTTTATAACGGGCACGTTGGCAGGCAGCTATCCTGCATTTTATCTCTCGGGTTTTCAACCGGTGAAGGTATTGAAAGGCAAACCTACTATTGGCAAAGGAGCCAGCACACCTCGAAAAATATTGGTGACATTACAATTCGGATTTTCCATTCTGTTGATCATTTCCATGTTTGTTATCTATAACCAGATTCAATTGGCGAAAGGTCGCGACATTGGTTACTCGCAGGAGAACCTGATCACAGTTCCTCTCAACAAAGATTATCATGATAATTTAAAACACCTCAAAGTAGAGCTTCTTGCCTCTGGTGCTGTAGAGTCGATGGTGAGAGTGAACAGTGCAATCACTGATATCAACTCGAATAATTTTCTCGGCTGGCCTGGCAAGCCGCCTGAATTAAAAGTAATCTTCACAACTATTGTTACCGACTACGACTGGGCTAAAACAATGGGCGTGAAGATGATTGAAGGCCGCGATTTTTCTGAAGATTTCAAGTCTGACTCTCTCGCGATTATTGTCAACAAAGCAGCAGTTAAGGTCATGGGTCTGAAAGATCCGATCGGGACTGAGCTCGATCTTTGGGAGAAGAAACGTAAACTCATCGGCGTGTGCGACGATGTACTCATGGGCTCACCTTATGACGAAGTGAAACCCATGTTTGCTGTTCTCGACGACTGGTGGGGCTCCATCACCATACGAATGAAGAAGACCAATGATATGCAGGCTTCGCTCAAAAACATTGAGAAAATTTTTAAGAAATACGGACCTGCTTATCCTTTTGAATACACTTTTGTTGATGTCGAGTTTCAGAAAAAATTCACAACTATTAATCTCACCAGCAAGCTAGCCAGCCTGTTCGCTATACTCGCAGTGATCATTACCGGTCTTGGTTTGTTTGGTCTCGCATCGTTCACTGCAGAACAACGTACAAAAGAGATCGGCATTCGCAAAGTTCTTGGTGCTTCGGTGGTGAGTCTTGTAAGCCTCATCTCGAGAGAATTTTCGATCATGGTCATCGTGGCCTTCGGATTATCAGCGCCTCTATCGTGGTGGTTGATGACGGAATACCTGGAGCGCTATGCAATCCGTACATCAGTTGCGTGGTGGATATTTCCTTTGACTGGTGCTATTGCTTTTACATTTGCACTCTTGATTGTAAGCACACAAGCATTAAGAGCCGCGCAGTCTAATCCGGTTAACTCACTGAGAAATGAATAGTGATCAGTCCATAGTCAATGGTCAATAGTCCATGGACCATTGAACAATGACCATTGACCATTGACTATCAATCAGCCAGTTTATTTCTTGAAAAGATGCTGGGCAAATAAATACAGGTTATTGTCCCACTCAGTATTGTCATGACCGTTAGAATCCACATGCCAGATATGAGATATACCTTTCTCTTTTAAATACTGGTGAGCCTTTTCACTAACCCAAAACAAGCCATCCTTGTTGCCACATGCTATCCATAATAGTTTCAATTTTTTATTGGCGACTTTGGCATCAGGAACTAATTCAACATTTGTATACATGCCACCAACCATATTTGTATTGGGAGCTGACGAGAATCCGCCTATATAAGCGAACGTTTTAAGATTATATAACCCGATATTTAACGACTGCCCTCCGCCCATGGATAAGCCAGCAATGGCACGATGTTCACGATCGGAAAAAGTGGAATAATGTGAATCGATATAAGGAATTATATCTTTCAATAAATCTTCCTCAAATGGTTTCCTATAACCTTCAAAGCCATCAGCCTTTCCAGAACGGTTTGCTTTTGTAGTATCTGATAATGTAAGCTTGGAATCGCCGTTAGGGAAAACTATAATCATAGGTTGAATTTTACGATCAGCAATCAGGTTATCCATAATATTATCAGCCTGGCACCATTCAGTCCATTGACCATAGTCACAACCGAGACCGTGCAACAAGTACAGCACAGGATATTTCTTTTCAACCGAATATTGTGGAGGAGTATAGACACTCATCTGCCGGACTTTACCGAGCGTTTTTGAATCGTATTGAACAACTGTCAACTTTCCATGCGGCACATCGCTACGTTGAAGGTTAAAGCCAGCGGGAGGGTCTGGAAAAGTAGATACAACGTCTTCCTTTAAGGAAGTTGAATCCGTCTGTGCTAAACTAATATGACATGCTATAATGAATGTTAATAAAATAATTACAGGTCTGTGTTTCATTTCTATTGTTTTAATCAATACTAGTTGTGAGAAGTCGAAGCTTCGACACAATTCTGAAAGACGAAACTACAAATATATCCTGAACCGCCATTGACTAAGTATTACTTTCTGCAAACGTGGTGTTACTGATTACTGATTTTAATTTAATAAAGCCTCTTCTATCCTGACATGTTTTTCTTCCGACACTTTCGAAGCCAGTTGATACTTCAGTTGTTTAATCTCCTGTTGAAGTTCATGACGCTGGCGTTCCATTTCCTCCTGTGTGGCCCGAAGCTCTTCGGCATTTTGACGCATCTCCTCTTCTTGCTGTGTGAGTGTACGCGCACGTTGTTGAGACTCTTCAAGCAGATGTTTTGTTTCGGCTGCTGTTTGTTTATTAGAAAGTATGGCGGCGATATGACCTGCCATACGTTCAACAAATTCGATCTGATATGTTTCCATCACTTCAAAGGATGCAAGTTCGAGAACACCCATCACAAGGTTTCTTATTTTTAAAGGAACGATAATAATGTTGCGTGGAGTTGCAGCACCGAGGCCGGAGGTAATTTTTACAAAATCTTTTGGTATTTCTTTCAGGTAAATTGTTTCAGCTTCTAAAAAACATTGACCAATCAAGCCAGTGCCGATTTCAATGCGATCATTAATAAATTTTTTCTTATCATAAGCATAGGTAGCAATACGCTTCAGATAATTGTCATGCTTAGGGCCGTGAAGAACATATAAAACTCCCTGGTTGGCACCGATATAATTGACCAGCAATTTTACAATGCTATCACCCATGGATTCAATTTCTTCAGTATCGTTTTTCAGGATATCATTAAATTGTGCTGCACCTTCGTTGATCCAGTTTATTTTTCGCTGACGTTCTTCAGCACTTCTAAGTTTGTCTTGCGCATTTATGAGTGACTTAGCAAGCACATCGTTTGAGTATTGTTTGTCATACTGTACAGATAAATTTCCAGAGCCAAGATTCTCAGCAAAGTCTGTAGCCGTTTTTAACCGATCTATAAATTGATTGAAGGCCAGTTTTGTCTGCCCGATCTCTTCTGTGCTATGAACCTGGAATTTGTTTGGAAAAATTCCGCTGGCTAGTTTTTGCATACCGCCTCTTATTTCCTTGATTGATTTAGTGAGTAACCCGGCATACACCAGCGCAAGCACAATACCAGCAATAATCTGAATGAAGAAAATAATCCACAAGACCAGTTTGGTATTACTGATTTGTGTTTCATTCTTATTTTTCATCGACACACGAATATCTTCTATCTGAGGATAGATTTTTACAAAGTGTTGTTTGATGCGTCCACGTAGACCTTCGGTTTCAGTAAGGCCTATCTTCTTCTCAATAGCAACGACGGTATTAAATTCATTTTTGTAATTATCAACAAATGAAATAAGCTCAGCGTTTGAAGTAGCTTCAAGCTGCTGTTTGAAAGTTTCAAAGCGTTTATTAAACTCATCCTGGTATTTCAGATCTTTACGAAGAAAAAAATCTTTTTCATGACGACGCAGCATCAGCATTGTTACTTTATCAAAATCAAAGCCCGAATTTTCAACTTTGTGAATTGCAGTGCGAAGTGAACCTTCAAGACCGTAATCTTTAAATCCACGTTTCTTTAATAATTCAACAAGCGAACGAAAATCTTTTTGAAGACTATCAATGTTAACAGAGAGTTGTGCTGTTATGTGTACTTCTTCACCAGTAATCAATCCATTTATATCTGCGATAATATCTTTAACCTCGCTGTAAGCTGTATTGAAACTTTCAATGGAAGAGTTTTTTTGTTCCTCGAGAAATGATTTCGATTTGTATCCTTCATACATGAAGTCTCGCGATGCAAGATCCAGTATCTCCAGGCGAAGCTTGAGAGCATCAACTTGTTCATCCGTTTTTTTGTAACGGATGATTCTGTTTATCGATGAAAAGGAGAGGGCAATTAACAGAATTGAAAGCAGTAAGATTGATCCGAATGCAGCCAACAGCTTAATTCGGATTTTTAAGCCTAAAAAGTAATTGCGCATAGTGTTGGTTTGGTTAACTATGCAAATAACGGCCAGGCAGGTTGCCTTATCTTAGCGGCATGATTAAGGTTATGTTAATTAGTAAAAAGGAGTGTGTATATGTGCATTTTTTTAATATGAAAAGAGGAGCTCGCGGCTCCTCTCGTATAATTTAATTCTACAATGTCAATCAGACCTTCTCAATAACAATGGCAGATGCACCGCCACCACCATTACAGATGCCTGCAACGCCCAGGTTAGCTTTATTTTGATTCAGAACATTGATCAGTGTTGTTACAATGCGTGAACCGGACGATCCTAACGGATGTCCTAACGCAACAGCGCCGCCGTTAACATTTACACGTTCAGGGTCTAAACCTAACTTTATATTATTGGCAATGGCTACTGCCGAGAAGGCTTCATTAATTTCATAATATCCAACTTCTTTTTGATTTACCCCAGCATTCTTTAGGGCCAATGGTATAGCAAGTGAAGGTGTTGTAGTAAACCACATAGGGTCTTGTGCTGCATCAGCAAAGCCTTTTATTTTCGCGATAGGTTTTAAGCCTAATGCATCTGCTTTTTCTTTGCTCATTAACACCAATGCAGAAGCTCCATCATTAAGTGTGGAAGCATTAGCGGCAGTTACTGTGCCTTCTTTGGTAAAGACGGGTTTGAGTCCGGCTATTTTATCGAAGTTTACATTTTTATATTCTTCATCTTCCGCAAAGATTGTTTTGTTTCCTTTGCGATCAAGTATTTCAACGGGTACTATTTCATCGTTGAATTTACCAGCAGTCCATGCTGATGCAGAACGCTTATATGAATTGATAGCATATTGATCCTGGTCTTGTCGGGAGATATTCATTTCCTTCGCCGTGTTGTCAGCACAGACACCCATAGCACAATGGTTGTAAACATCAGTGAGGCCATCGAACTGAAGACCGTCAATAAGTTCACCATTACCAAATTTATAGCCTGTGCGGGCTTTCATGAGGTAGTAGGGAATGTTGCTCATACTTTCCATACCTCCTGCAACGACAACATCATTTTGTCCCAGCATAATAGATTGTGCGCCCGTCATAACAGCTTTCATTCCAGAGGCACATACTTTATTGATGACTGTGCAAGGAATATTAAAGCCAAGTCCGGCGACTGCGGCTACTTGTGTTGCCGGTGCCTGACCAAGTCCGGCGGAAATAACATTACCGATGAAAATTTCCTGAACAAGTTTGCCATCAATGCCAGCTTTTTCTAGTGCACCTTTTACAGCAATACCTCCTAATGTAGTAGCGGAAACAGATGATAGACTACCGCCGAAACTTCCAATAGGTGTACGCACGGCTGAAATGATATAGATTTCTTTCATGGTAATTTATTTATAGGTTAATAAATCGGTCAATAGTTCATGGTCGATAGACCACTGTCATTAGTCAACGGGTAATCTTCTTTATCAAATATAGGTTTCTTTAGGATTTTTCAAGAAGCATGCAACAAAAGAGTAACAGCGAATGTCTTAATGAGACACGTCATAAATTCATTACCAGTCAGGCTTACCTCTATCCTTGGGCTTACTTGCCTTGCGTTTGTTTTGCTGGAGATATTGCACCTCCTGGTTCTTCATAGCTTCAAGAATCATCTTGGCTTTATCAGGACTGATTTTCATCTCTTGTAACTTAGATGCTACTTCAGACGGAGTTTTGTCTTCTTTCTTTTTCTGCTCGTCTTTCGACTCCTCATTTTTATTCTGGTCTTTCTTCTCTTCTTTTTTGTCGTCCTTCTTGCCCTGATCTTTCTGCTCCTGTTCCTTTTTCTCCTGCTCTTTTTTCTGTTGATCTTTCTGATCTTTATTTTGCTGGTCTTTCTTCTCTTGATCTTTTTTCTCCTGGTCTTTCTTCTTCTGATCCTCTTTGTTCTTCTGATCTTGTTTTTTCTGCTCGTCCTTTTTCTGCTGCTCTTTTTTCTCGTCGTCTTTTATTTTGGCTCGCAGTTCTTTCAATTTCCGATCATCAGGATAGCGTTGCAACGCAGACTCCAGCGTTGCTTTTGCTTCCGGTGTCTTCTCATGTATGTATTGATTGGAAGCTATATGAAATGATTGATCTGCCGCCTGGCTCCAGCAAACCAGCGGCAATAAAACAATGATGGTAATGATTACACTTTTCATTCTTTTATTTAATTATTTCTACAACGTCTTTAATATGTTCTATGTACTTCTGATAATGTGATACCGTTTTATCTTTCGACAAGCCATCCATCATCAGGTTATAGGCCGATTTATATTCTTTGGCTGCAACCAATTTATCGGCCTGAGCTTTTAACTTCTTGGCAAACTCAGAAGGCTCCTGATCTTTATTGTCTTTGTTTTTCTGTTCGTCTTTCTTCTTTTTCTCTTCCAGTTTTTTCTTCAGCATTTCGTAATTATAGCGTGCATCCTGGTTGGTTGGATCTGATTTAATAGCTTGTTTAAACTGACTCAAGGCTTCGTCAGTTTTATTTGTTTTGGTATACATATTGCCTAATTGCTGAAATGCCTTTGAACGTATTTTAGTGTTTTCACTTTGCGTTAAACCCTGGTAGGTTGTTTTAGCATTAGCTGTATCGTTAGAAAGATAGTAAGCACTGGCCAGGTTAATTTTTACTTCATCTTCATTAACATTTAAAGTGTCGATGAGGTAACGATATTTTTTAATGGCGTCTTTATACTTTCCTTCATTAAACACCTTCTTCGCCTCAGATTTTATGGTGTTGATGGTACTGATTTTTGTGGGATCAATAAATGCTGAAACGACTACTAATAATGCAACTACAACTTTCATAGCTTAATTGTTTTAACGTTAATTAAAACATCAATTATCATCAGTATGATGGCAAGCCCGAGAAAATAATAATATCGGTTAGCCGAAACATCAACAAAACGAGCATCACGAAGTTCGCCTTCAATTTTACCAATGGTGTTAATAAGTCTTGATACATCGTTTTGTGAATCATTGATCTCGAAATATTGTCCTCCCGTTTTATCAGCTATAGAACGCAATGATTTAACATTTAGTTTAGAGGTAACAACATTGCCATCACGATCAGTCTTTAGTCTGTTGCCGGCATAAATATTACCACCTTTCTGAGTGCCTACGCCTAGTGCAAAAAGTTTAATGCCTTTGTCTTCAATATCGCGTGCTATGTCGTCAGTGTCTTCACCAAAATCTTCGCCGTCACTTATCAGCACGATAATTTTCGATTTCTCCTGGCCTGATTTGGAATCATCATCTTCCAGCTTGCTCAATGCCATTTTTAATGGCGGACCAAAATCTGTTCCTGACGAAGGTACCAGGCTTGAGTTCATTGTTTCGATAAACAGGTTCAATGCATTCTGATCGTAGGTGAGGGGACACTGCATAAAGGCTTCCGATGAGAAGATAATAACGCCAACGCGATCAGAACTAAAAGCGTCTACGATGCGCTTCATCTCAAACTTAACTTTTTCCAGGCGCGTAGGCTGAATATCAAAAGCATCCATAGACTTGGACAAGTCTACACAAATCATAATGTCTTTGCCGATTGATTTAACTTCCTTCTTCGCTTCGCCGAATGAAGGTCCAAGCAGGGATATAATAAGCAATGCGAAAATGAATGATCGTATCAGAAGTTTGATGAACACATTGATGAACGATGTATTCAGTTTCTTTGCAATGCGTATTACGCGGATAACGTATAGCACGTAGAAGATTGCAAAGCAGGAGATGAGTATAATTTCAGTAAGTCCGAATTCGCGGTACCAGAGCACAATTTTTTATTTTATTCAACGTGCAATTTGCCGTTTCAGGTTCAAAGTTGCAAGTTTTCCAGCGATGGCTTTACAGCAGGATTTTAAATCATTTTATCGCGAAATATGGAGGCCGACCTGCCATTAATTGTCGGGATGATATT
>DATCRE010000430.1:0-10296 GCA_036569145.1 Cyclobacteriaceae bacterium | reverse complement strand
CGTGCCCGTGATGAAGTTGTACCAATCACCACACGATCTGGTTTCATAAAGTCTTCTACCGCTACACCTTCTCTCAAAAATTCAGGATTTGATACTACATCAAACTCTACTTTGGCGTTGGCAACAATACGTGCTCTTACTTTATCAGCAGTACCCACGGGCACTGTACTTTTATCAATAACGACAGTATAATCTTCTAATAGATGACCCAAGTCATCTGCTACTTTCAAAATATATTTAAGATCAGCCGAACCATCTTCACCGGGAGGAGTAGGTAATGCCAGGAAAATAACCTTAGCGTCTTTGATACCTTCTTTTAGGTCAGTGGTAAAAGTTAATCTGTTTTGTTTGATGTTTCTTTCAAACAATTGTTCAAGACCAGGTTCATAAATAGTGATTTTTCCACTTTGGAGTTTTTTTACCTTTTCCTGGTCAATATCAACGCAGGTAACGGTATTTCCAGTCTCTGCGAAACATGTTCCGGTTACTAAACCAACGTAACCTGTGCCAACTACAGCTATTTTCATGAATGTTTGAGTTTTGTTTTTTTGCGAAAATAAATGATTTTGACCGAATTGCGGTTTTTTTTTGCAAAACCTAACTCAAATATTACATACCAACCTAACAATCGTTTGTAATGTGCGCTCTATTACTATATATTCGTAGCCTCGATAATTTATTCTATGCAGGCAGTACAAACAAAGGGTCACGAAGTTAGCTTCGAAGAAACTGAAAATCAGAAAATGATTGCTCAAATGGTACGCGATTTTGGTAGTCGTGAAATAAAACCTCATATGATGGAGTGGGATGAGAATCAAACTTTTCCAGTACCACTGTTTAAAAAAATGGGAGAACTTGGTTTGATGGGTATTCTTGTCCCAGAAGAGTTTGGTGGCTCTGGCTTTGGCTATCCAGAATACGTAACTGCCATTTCAGAAATATCGAAGATAGACGGATCAATTGGCTTGTCTGTTGCCGCTCATAATTCACTCTGTACAAATCATATTTTACAGTTCGCAAATTCTGAACAGAAGTTCAAATACCTTCCAAAACTAGCCTCTGGCGAATGGATTGGTGCATGGGGACTTACTGAACCTAACACTGGCTCCGATGCTGGAAACATGCGTACAGTAGCCGTTCGAGATGGCGATTACTATATTATTAATGGTTCCAAGAATTTCATTACGCATGGTAAATCTGGAAACGTAGCGGTCGTGATTGTTCGCACTGGTTCTGTAGGTGATTCTCATGGCATGACTGCTTTTATAGTAGAGAAGGGAACACCTGGTTTCACTTCTGGTAAAAAGGAAAACAAGTTAGGCATGCGCGCATCGGAGACTGCTGAGCTTATTTTTACCGACTGTCGGATTCACAAATCACAAATGATTGGCGAAGAAGGATACGGTTTCATTCAATCCATGAAAGTATTAGATGGAGGAAGAATTTCTATCGCGGCGTTAGGTCTTGGTATTGCTATGGGGGCGTATGAAGCGGCTTTAAAGTATTCAAAAGAACGCCACCAATTCGACAAACCAATTTCAAGTTTTCAGGGTATTGCATTCAAATTGGCGGATATGGCTACTAAAATAGAGGCTGCCAAATTACTTATCTTTCGTGCAGCAGAAATGAAAAGCAAGGGGCTTGATGTTAATAGAGAATCGGCTATGGCCAAACTTTATTCATCAGAAGTGGCGGTTGATGTTGCTAACGAAGGAGTTCAGATTTTTGGCGGATATGGCTATACCAAGGATTTTCCTGCGGAAAAGTATTACCGCGATGCCAAGCTTTGTACCATTGGCGAAGGTACGTCAGAGATCCAGAAGCTGGTAATTTCGAGATCTATATTAAAATAGTTGCAAAATTGCATTTCATTAAAGTATCTTTGCGATCCAAATTTTAAAGAACATGTTGATCATTAACGTAAAAGAAAACGAATCCATTGATAAAGCTCTTAAGCGCTTTAAAAAGAAATTCGAAAAAACAGGTGTTTTGAAGGAATTACGTGCCCGCACAGCTTTTGAAAAACCATCTGTAACACGTAGAACTGAAATCAAGAAAGCTGCTTACATCGAGAAGCTTCGCTTGAAAGAAAACAGCTAATTCTTCGATTAGATTTTAATGTGATTAAAATGGAATAAGAGCTAAGGCTTTTATCCACATTTTATGCTCATTCTATACACAATCCCCTTTTAGTATTTTCTAAAAGGGGATTATTTTTTTACATTGCTATACAACAGTCGGGCAGGCATAGTTTGTAGCAATGGTAGATTCTTTCCTTAAATACCTCCAATTCGAGAAGCGAGTCAGCCAGCATACTGTATTGGCATATCAAAACGACCTTCATCAATTCAGCAAATTTCTTTCTGATACTTTCAACGAACAGTCTCCTGAGACCGCTGATTATGGAATGATTCGCTCATGGATTGTTCAGCTATCAGAATCAGAGATTGAGCCTCTTTCAATCAATCGAAAAATAGCAACGCTTCGCTCTTATTATAAGCATCTTCTGCGACAAGAAGTAATAGCAGTGACACCTATGACAAAAATCCGGGTGTTAAAAACAAAGAAGAAACTCCCAAGCTTTGTAAAAGAGGGTGATATGGTAAATATACTCGATAATGTTGTCTTCGAAGACACGTTAGATGGATGGAGAGAACGACTTATCCTGGAACTCTTCTATGGTACCGGTATTCGTCTCTCTGAACTCATTCATCTTAAAGAATCACAGATTGACCTACTTAACAGAACAATTAAAGTTTTAGGAAAAAGAAACAAGGAAAGAGTAATCCCTTTTTCTAATAGTATCGTTTCTATTCTTGAAGGATATCTCGGAATAAGAAATAAGGAGGTAAGCATGAAAGGTCACGGATTCTTATTTGTAACAGACAACGGCGAACGTTGTTATCCGATGATGATCTATAGAATTGTTAAAAAATATTTAGATGAACATACCTCAACTGATAGACGAAGTCCACACGTGTTGCGTCATACGTATGCAACGCATCTTCTTAACAAAGGCGCGGAGATAAATGCTGTTAAAGATTTATTAGGCCACAGCAGTCTTGCTGCCACGCAGGTCTATACTCACAATACACTCGACAAGCTGAAGAAAGTCTTTGAACAGGCTCATCCCAAAGCATAAACAATTTATAACCAAACAATTTTTCTATGTAAAACAACTACTTCTGACTTTACCGGTAGTCTTAAACGTTAACCGGAATTTTTTATGTTCAACAATTAAATTTTAACATTTATGAAGTTACAAGTTCATTCCATTCACTTCGATGCCGACATCAAGTTGATTAATTTCATTCAGAAGAAGATTGATAAGCTAGAGACTTTTTATGACCGGTTGGTAGGCGGCGAAGTTTTTCTTCGACTGAACAACGAAGGTGTAGCAAATAAAACTGTTGAGATAAAAATTAAAGTTCCAGGGAATCAGTTGTTTGCTAAAGAGCAGGCCAGATCATTTGAAGCAGCCACAGAACTTGCTACTACAGCGCTGCGTATGCAGTTGAAAAAGTTTAAAACTAAAATAAGAGAAGGAAGAGTATAAAATAAAAAGGGCTCCGTTTTGGAGCCCTTTTCATTTATGATCTATGCAATTTTAAAAGCTTTCTTTACCTGATCAACGTGATCTAATTTTTCCCAAGGGAACAATTCCACTTTTACTTTCTTTTCATTCTTCTTACCAGCGTTGAAAACTTTCACCACTGTTTTTGGTTCGCGGCCCATGTGTCCATAAGCTGCAGTTTCAGAATAGATTGGTGTTCTTAGGCTGAATCGCTGTTCAATAAAGTAAGGACGCATATCGAAAATCTTCTCTAATTTCTTAGCTATCTCTCCATCACTCAAATTCACTTTAGCTGTTCCATACGTGTTCACATACAAACCTACTGGTTTAGCTACACCAATAGCGTAGGCAACTTGTACAAGCACTTCATCACAAACACCGGCTGCTACTAAGTTCTTCGCAATGTGGCGTGTAGCATACGCTGCTGAACGGTCAACCTTTGAAGGATCTTTGCCTGAAAAAGCTCCGCCACCGTGAGCGCCTTTTCCACCGTAAGTATCAACAATAATTTTACGACCTGTTAAACCTGTATCGCCGTGTGGTCCGCCAATAACAAATTTACCAGTAGGGTTAACGAAATATTTTATATCGCTGTTGAAAAGCTTCTGAACACGCTTCGGAAATTTCTTCATGATGCGTGGCACAAGAATGTTGATAACGTCGTCCTCAATTTTCTTTAACATCACGCTATCTTTTGCAAAGTCATCATGTTGTGTGGAGATAACAATGGCATCAATGCGTTGAGGTTTGTTGTCATCACTGTATTCAATAGTAACCTGTGATTTTGCATCCGGGCGGAGGTAAGTCATTACTTTTCCTTCACGACGAATAACAGCAAGCTCTCTTAACAATGAATGTGCAAGTTCCAAAGGAAGAGGCATGTAATTATCAGTTTCGTTGGTAGCATAACCAAACATCATACCTTGATCGCCAGCACCCTGATCTTCTTTCTTCTTACGCTCTACACCTTGATTTATATCTGCTGACTGCTCGTGAATAGCTGAAAGAATCCCGCAGCTATTCGCTTCAAACATATACTCGCTCTTGGTATATCCTATTCTTCTGATTACTTCACGGGCAATATCTTGCACTTCAAGATAAGCCTCAGACTTTACTTCACCGGCCAACACTACCTGACCTGTTGTTACTAATGTTTCACACGCTACTTTAGAATTTGCATCATACGCTAAGAAATAGTCAATAAGAGCATCAGAGATCTGATCAGCTACTTTGTCGGGATGGCCTTCAGAAACAGACTCTGAGGTGAATAAATAAGGCATAGTAATTTATAAGTTTTAGAGTTTGTAAGAACTTTATAAGTCGGCAAATTTAGATTGATTTACTGAAAACAAAAATCCTAATTTTCAAGGTATTATCAGTTGGCCAAAAACAGGAAGATGGCAGGAAGTTTAGGAAGCTCATCTTTAACCTTACGCCAGGATTTTACTGGTTTTGTTTTTATGTTCTCATGCGCACCGGTTACATCTATAGCACGACATAGGAGTGTATTCTCATTCAGGCTACTTACCAGGTTTTGCATCACTGATTTATTGCGATAAGGCGTCTCAATAAAAATCTGTGTCTGATTTTTTGTCTTGGATTCCTTTTCTAAATCTTTAATAGCCTTAGAAGCTTCTTTGCCATCGACAGGCAGGTAGCCATGAAACGCAAAATGTTGTCCATTCAAGCCTGACGCCATTAATGATAACAATATGGATGAAGGCCCCACTAAAGGTATTACCTGTAACTCTTGCTCATGAGCATAATTAACAGCCAAAGCACCAGGATCTGCTACACCCGGGCAACCTGATTCTGAGATAATGCCCAAATTGAATCCATTCGTAACGGGTTCAAAAAAAGTTTTTAAAACATCCTTCTTTGTATCTTTATTGAGGACATTAAATGATAATTCTTCAATAGATGAATATATTTTCAAACTGCTCAGGTATCTGCGGGCTGTGCGGACATCTTCAACAAGAAAGTGTTTTATGTTTATAAGTGCCTCACGTATTTGAAGTGGAATAACCTTTTCTGCAGTGTCTTCAGCAATACTTGTCGGTATTAAAAATATCTTTCCTCTATTATGCATCTGGTTTATTTGAATCTTCAATCCATTAGTTTCAATTAAATCGTTCTTTAATTAATTCTCCAAATTCTACTTTCTATCTGGTCAGTCTTAGTGACAAGGAACTAGGCCATGTGAGCCGAAACTAAAACTAATTCAATTGCAAAAATATGAATATCCGGCTCAAAGTGCCTGATGCACAATTGCACCGGAATAATCTCCATCATAAACCGTCACAATTCTAATTTTATAAGCGCTTTCAGAAGTATGATTATGCAAACTGTTTCGTTTTTCTTTTATCCGAACAACACTTTAGTTTATTTGAGCATTATTTACGAATTTCAAGGTTTTTGACGGCGTGAAGCAGGTATTTCTATATTTTTTATTCTTTGGATTCTTTTCTATTGCTTTGGCACAAAAGCAAGATGACAAGAGCAGTCTAACTCCGATACATTTCCCGGACAGCGTTCGCATTGGCCTTGAAAAGACGCATAAGCTTGATGCCAGTGTCATTGCCCAAAGTTTCTTTACAGCGTGGTGGAAGCTGGATTTGGAACAGCAAAAAATTATACAGCGACAATCAAACTTAATGAAACGAAAAGGGTACAAGCTGTATCCACACTTGTTTTACTACTATGCTGCCATATCAAATGCATATAGTATTGAACACGCCGATCCCTCCAAGATCACTAATTTTTTAAATGTTTCACAAAAAGTTATTGAGCATTCTGACCCTACTAAAGGATCTAAATTTTTCGAAACATGTCAGCGTTTCTTTCAATTTCATGCACTTCATTATGAAAAGTCTTTCAGACTATACGCCCGCGATGATAGTTATCAATTCGATTATATAGAGGCTGCACCACCTGTTAGTTGGGATGACACCACAAAAACTGAAACAAACAACGATTCATGGAATGACTCTGCTAATCAAAATCCGGTTGCAAGTTTAGATGATCAACCTATTGATACCACTCAACAAGTAGTAATGCCTAGTTGGATGACTCCGGCTCCTCCCCCATACATTGAAGGGGCTGTTCTAAAATTTGATGTTGCGACGTTAGTATTTGTGACAAAGTATGATTCGGTGTTTTTAAAAAGCACCAAAGGTTCTTATTCCTTCAAAGACAATATTTTTGTTGGCGAAAATGGATCATTTGACTGGTCACCTGCTGGACTAAATCCAGATACTGTTAATTGTAATTTAACTACCTACAACTTTAATGTTAGCAGGCCTGAGTTTAAAGCTGATCTTGTAAAGTTTAACTATGCAGGTCGCACGCCAGGGTATATTCCCGGTAACTTTGAATTCAAATCGCAGGCACGCAAAGATTCAGTTCCTTCATCCTATCCACGATTCAAATCTTATCAAAGCAATGTTGCTGTTCAGGGTGTTGGCAATCAGCATGTAAAATATCATGGTGGTTTTGCCTTAACAGGAAATAAAATTTCAAGTGAGTCTGTTTCGGGCGATTATGCTGTAGTTGAAGTTGCCATTGATGGTACTCGCAAATTTACTGCCCGATCACCTATTTTTATTATAACAGATTCTACCATTTCATCTATGCGATCTATGGTTAGTCTTTATCAGGGAAATGACTCCATCTTCCACCCGGAGTTACGCATGAAATATACTTTCAGACCTGATAGTGTGGAACGCCTCTTACTATTAAAACAAAAAGGTACGTTGCGTGATGCTCCTTATTCCTCCACCTTCTTCAATGTTGAATTTGCTGCTGACCGTATTGAATGGACTTTCAAATCAGACAGTATGAATATCACCAGCGACGGTGGTAGAAGTACTGTTCCTGTCATTATTGAATCAATCAATTATTATGATCCTGATGATTTTCAGTTATTGCAGGGCAAGGGTTTCAGTTTCCATCCGCTCGCATTGGTGGTGAATTACTGTTTCAAAAAACGTGTACGTGAATTTTACAGCGGTGATCTCGCACGTTATTCAAATAAAGATGCATTGGAAGTTAACAAAGCCATTGAATTTCTTTTTCAGAAAGGAATGATAGAATACAATACAAAAACTACGCTTGTAAAAGTGAAACGGAAGGCTATTGATTTTTACAGATCATACAAGAGCGAAGGTGACTATGACAATCTTAAAATCCATTCAGTTATTGATAGCCTGCCAAACATCTCTCTTAACTTACCAAAAGGTTATATGACTGTGAGAGGTGTTGATGAATTTAAAGTTAGTGATTCACTTAATGTTCGGATAAAACCAGATAGTAACATTATCACGTTGCTTCAAAATCGTGATTTGAAATTTGATGGTACTATTAATGCTGGAAATTTTGAGATCAGCGGAAAAGGCTTCACTCTGAAATACGACAGCTTCTTCATTAACCTTACACACATTGACTCCATTAATTTTTATGTACTCGAAAAAAATTCGAAAGGTCAAAGTATAAGACGAAAAGTAAAGAACTCCATGGTTGGTGCAGACTCTACTGCAGCGGCTGTCGGGGGGCTAGGTGATGTTTCAAGATCATCGGGCACCTTGTTTATTAGTAAGGGAAACAATAAATCAGGAAGACAAAAAATTCCAAATTTTCCACGACTTGATGCATCTACCGGTGGTGTGATTTATTTCGATCGCCAGGAGGTTCTTTCTGGCGTGTATGATCGCTCTATGTTTTTTGTTGTGCCACCTTTCAAGCTTGATAGTTTGAATGATGCCGATCCTGCATCTATCAATTTCGATGGTACATTCGTCTCGAGTGGTATGTTTCCTACTTTCAAAGAAAAACTTCATACCATGCCTGACAAATCGCTTGGCTTTGAACATGCCATACCGAGAGGAGGGTATCAACTTTATAAAGGTGAGGCCAAGATGCATGGCACATTGAATATGGATAATCATGGATTGACAGGTTACGGAGATATAGAAAACTATGGTGCACGTGTAAGCTCGCATGAATTTGTTTTCTATCCGGATTCCGTCATAAGCATGGGAGAACGTGCCAGAATAAAAGAAGTGCAGTTTGGCAATGTCAAATTCCCGCAAGCTTCATTACCAGATTATGAAATGAAATGGTATCCGAAGCAAGATCAGATGAAGCTAACCAATACAAAAGCTCCGTTTAACTTCTATGATTCGACTGCTCAGCTTAAGGGTACCATTGTAATATCAAAGGCCGGTGTTTCTGCATTCGGCAAACTCGACACGCGAGGCACTGAGCTTATCTCACGACAGATGAATTTCTCTGCCAAAGAATTCTCTGCACGTCATGCCAAGTATAAAGTAAAAAGCCATGATCCAGAAAAGCCGTTGCTCTCTGGTAATGATATTCGATTGAAATTTAATCTTGAACAAAACTATGCTGACATAAGTCCTGAGGTCGCTGGTGAGGCTGCTATTGATTTTCCTTTTGCACAATTCAAGACATCTATTCCGAAGATGCGATGGGATTTGAATACGCAAATCATTTCCATGACGAAGGATAAAGATGTGCCCATTGAAAATTCCTATTTCTATACAACCAGAAAAGACCTTGATTCACTTCGCTTCAATGCTGAGAAAGCGGAATACGATTTGAAAAAACAAGAGCTGAAGGTTAGCGGCATTCCCTACATTATCGTAGCTGATGCCAAGATTACTCCCGAAAATAATGAAGTGTTGATTTTGGAGAATGCAAAAATCGGAACACTAAAGAACACAACCATAGTTCTTGATACACTAAACGGATATCACCGCTTAACAGAAGGAGTTGTAGACATTGTATCACGTAAAGAATTTAGCGGATATGCTACGTATCAATATGTGAACTTTCTGAAAGATACATTCGCTATCAAAATGACAGACTTTCATTTAGAGCCTATTGTACAGGAAGAAACTGGCAGACGTTCTAACAGAAAAAAATCTATTGCTTCTTTGCAAACTGTAGCCAAAGGCTCAGTTATAGATAAAGAGAAAGTGGTGTTAGGTGCGGGTATGTTTTACAAAGGCGATATGACTATGTATGCTACAAAGCCTGCGTTGAAATTGACTGGCTTTGTGAAACTGGACATCAAAAAAATAAAAAATTATAATACCTGGATTCAATACAATCAGAGTGGTGACGAAACTGATGTGATTATCGATTTTGATAATGCCACTACTGAAGAGGGCAAACGCGCAAATGCTGGTCTTCATTTCTCTTCAACAGATAATGAGCTTTATATTACTTTCTTAAATGATAAGCGTAATGAGGAAGATGAAAATTTTTACGAACCAAGTGGCTCACTCTATTACGACACCAATTCAAAAGAATATAAAATAGAGGATCGTGAAAAAGCAGCTGGCAATAAGCTTTCTGGTAAGGTGTTCTCTTACAATGATGAAACCATGCAGGTGAAGTTTGAAGGTCCGGTTAAAATATTCAATGGCAATAAGGATTTCAACATTACGTCAACTATGCTTGGCTCTGGTAACATGGAGACCAACGAGCTTCACATGAACTCATTTATCATGGTTGATTCAAATGTTCCCGTGCAGGCTTTTGATTTGATGGCACGCACCATACAGGATGTTATAAAAAATGAAGGCGCATCCGAAGGCTTAGGAGATCAAACTGAATTGCTTTATAAAATTGCTGACATCATTGGCGAACGTGCTGCCAAAGATTACGAACAAAAAAGTTCTGTAGGTTACGTTTCTCTT
>DATCRE010000429.1:0-7034 GCA_036569145.1 Cyclobacteriaceae bacterium | reverse complement strand
GATCAAACTCCGTAGTTTACGGAAGCACACGTGAACATTTGTTAGAAGTAAAAGCATTTCTTTCGGATGGCAGCAGGGTATGGTTCGGACCAATAGACCAATATGAATTTCAAAAGCAAGCATTCAGTACAGATGATAGGCTTGAAACAAAAGTTTATCAGCATATTCATAAAGTTTTGTCAGATGATAGAAACAAGGCAGAGATAGAAAAAGAATTTCCTAAACAGTCTATCGCCAGGCGAAACACGGGTTATGCCATTGATATGTTGGCACGCATGCAGCCTTTCAATGAGCAAGGTGAAAATTTTAATTTCTGCAGTCTCATTGCCGGGTCAGAAGGTACGTTGGCATTTGTAACATCAGCCAAGATTAAATTAAGTCCTATTGCGCCACCGCATAGAAATTTAGTTTGTATACACTGTCATAGCATTGATGAATCACTTCATGCAAACCTGGTAGCGCTTGAATATAATCCATCAGCAGTTGAATTGATGGATCACTATGTGTTTGAAGCTACGAAGAGAAATCGTGGACAAGTTGAAAATCGTTTCTTCATTGAAGGCGATCCAAAAGCTATACTGGTTGCAGAACTCACACGTGACTCTGCAGAAAAACTCAGTGCTGATACAGCTGCGTTGATAACTGCTTTGAAAGCAAAAGGATTAGGCTATTCATATCCTGTTGTTGGTGGTGATGATATTAAGAAAGTATGGAACTTAAGAAAGGCGGGACTTGGATTGCTATCCAACGTGCCTGGCGATGAAAAGCCCGTACCGGTTATTGAAGATACTGCTGTAGACGTTAATGACCTTCCCGCTTACATTGCTGATATGGGTGATGTGCTGAAGAAGCATGGCTTGTATAGTGTTCATTATGCCCATGCTGGTTCAGGTGAATTGCATTTAAGACCAATCATAGATTTAAAAACTACCGAAGGCGTAAAGTTATTTCGTGTTATTGCTGAAGAGACGGCCACGCTGGTTAAAAAATATAATGGTTCATTATCCGGGGAGCATGGTGATGGTCGTCTGCGGGGAGAGTTCATTCCCCAGATGATTGGTGAGCATAACTATAAATTAATTCAAGATCTTAAAAAGGTTTGGGACCCGAATAACATCTTCAATCCGGGAAAGATTGTTGCTACTCCGCCAATGGATACAAACCTGCGTTATGAAAAAGATAAAGGCACAAAGGAGTTTGATACCATTCTTGATTTCTCTGATACACTCGGTATTGTACGAGCTGCTGAACAATGCAATGGTTCTGGTGATTGTCGCAAGACAGAAGTAAGTGGAGGCACCATGTGTCCAAGCTTCATGGCTACGCGCAATGAGAAAGAAACTACTCGAGCCAGGGCAAACATTTTGCGTGAGATGATTACACAATCTGATAAAGCCAATCCTTTTGCACAAGATGAAATAAAAGAAGTGATGGATCTTTGCCTGAGTTGCAAAGGTTGTAAGTCAGAGTGTCCTTCTAATGTTGATATGGGTAAGCTGAAACAAGAATGGCAATATCAGTATTACAAGGAAAAAGGAGTTCCACTCAGAAACAGGTTGATTGGAAACTTTAGCGCAGGCATGAAGTTTGCATCGTTCATGCCGTGGGGTTATAAAGCCGTGTTTAGTAATAAAGTCACAGGTAATCTGGTGAAAGCTATTATGGGTTTTGCTGCTGACAGAAGCATGCCACATCTTTCTGATACTACATGGCTGAAATGGTTTAAAACACAATTCAAACCAACGGCAACAAATTCATCGAAGACAGTTTATCTTTTCATCGATGAGCTATTGAATTTTAATGAAGCCGAAGTAGGTATTACCACTGTGAAGTTGCTGGATAGACTCGGATACCAGATCAAATATGTTTCTCACGCCGAGTCAGGCAGAAGTTTTCTGTCTAAAGGATTGTTAGAAAAAGCCCGCGCTCTCGCAAAAAAGAATATTGCAACGTTTGGTTCACTCATTACTTCAGAGACACCGTTGGTAGGCGTAGAGCCTTCTGCTATTTTAACATTCAGAGATGAATATCCTGATCTCGTTCGCGGAGAAGAAAAAGAAATAGCAAAACGCATTGGTAAGAATACGTTCATGATAGAAGAGTTTCTGGCGCATGAACTCGATGCAGGCCGGATTGATTTGAGTTTGTTTAAAGATCAGAAGTCATTGATAAAACTTCACGGTCATTGCCAGCAAAAAGCATTATCGTCACTTACACCTGTGAAAAAGATTTTAACCCGCATGGGTAATAACCAGGTTCATATTATTCCTTCCGGATGTTGTGGTATGGCCGGATCATTTGGTTACGAAAAAGAGCATTACGATTTGTCTATGCAGATTGGTGAGCTGGTTTTATTTCCTGCCGTGAGAAAACAACCCGAAGATGTTTTGATAGCAGCAGCAGGTACAAGCTGTCGTCACCAGATTAAGGATGGTACGGGTAGAAAATCATATCACCCTATTGAAATCATTTGGAATATGTTGAAGTAACAATGTAAATTGGATAGACCTTAACCCCGACTCTTGACCCAATCATGAAAGACCTCATTTTTGATGCACCTTATGCTAAAGTAACATACGATTCAGAGAAGCGCATGATGGTGTTGATTTGGGATGGCAGTCCAAACCAGGAGGAATACAAAAAACCATTTCTTACTATGTTAGAATTCGGACAAAAGAATCCGGTAGATGGAATGCTCTCCGATATTTCGAAACAAGGTATCATCAATCCGGATAACAGAAAATGGTTTGAAAAAGAAATGATGCCCAAGGCTGTAGCCGCAGGATTGAAACGTGGCGCTATCGTTACGAATGGAAATGCTTTTAAATTGTATTACATCAACCTGATCTTGTCGGCAGTTAATAAGTTTCCTATTGCAACGAAGCTTTTCAATAATCAGAAAGATGCATTGTCATGGCTGGATAGTTTTCAGTCTTCAGGGAAATGATCTGAGTATTGCTTCTTACAAAGAACATTCGTTGAATTAAATGTGTTTATAAATTCAGTGCGATGAAAGACGTTATAGAGATAAAGCCCGATCATAAATACATGGAAGTTGCTGAGCGCATTGAGTTGCTCATCGACAAAAAAGTAATGAAGATTGGCGACAAACTTCTTTCGGTGCGCGCGTTGAGTAAAGAACAAGGAATAAGTTTGAGTACAGCTTTTCAAGCCTATTATTTTTTGGAGAGCAAAGGGCTTATTGAAGCCAGGCCACAATCGGGCTACTATGTTAAGTATTCACCAGAGCATATTCTGGATATGCCCACAACATGTGATCCGGTAGATGATGCTGTGCCAGTAAGTGTTGACGATATGATCAACAATGTTTATCGCGATCTGAATGCTAAAGGCGTGATGAATTTTTCAGTAGCCATTCCATCCATTAAATTATTACCAACTGCTAAACTTGCTAAAGCCACTTTACAAGCATTGCGCGAATCGCCTGCAAGTTGTTTAAACTATGAGAATGCCCAGGGTAATCCTTTCCTTAGAAAACAAATTGCAAGACAAGCTTTTAATTGGGGAGGCACGCCTAGTGAAGATGATATTGTAGTAACAGCAGGAGCTGTTGAAGCACTTTCACTTTGCATGAAAGCTGTTACAAAGCCAGGCGATACAGTTGCTATTGAAGCGCCAACCTATTATGCCATTTTCCAGGTAATGGAAAGTCATGGATTAAAAGTTGTTGAGATTCCCACTGATCCTACCGTTGGAATTGATATTGATTATCTTGAAAAAGCAATCACCAGGTTTGATATTAAAGCTTGCCTGTTTGTGAACAACTTCAATAATCCATTAGGAAGTCTTATGCCAGATGATCGCAAAAAGAAATTGGTTGAGATGCTGGCGAAGAAAGAGATACCACTGATTGAAGACGATATTTATGGTGAGCTGTACTTTGGAAAGACGAGACCTAAAACCTGTAAGTCATTTGATAAAAAAGGATTAGTGTTGCATTGTGCTTCATTCTCAAAGTCGTTAGCGCCAGGCTATCGTATTGGTTGGACAATACCGGGCAAATTTAAAGAGAAAGTAATTCGCCTGAAGCGCATGCATTCAGTTTCAACGAATACATTAATACAGGCAGCTGTTGCAAACTTTTTAAGCAACGGAAGATTTGAATTGCATCTTCGTCATTTGAGAAAAGCGCTTCATACACAATCGTTACGTTATCTCCAGGCTGTGTCTGAATATTTCCCTGAAGATACGCGTGTAACCAGGCCACAAGGTGGATTTACGTTGTGGATTGAAATGAATAAAAAGATCAATGCATATAAGCTTCACAAGAAAGCACTCAAACTAAATATCGGCATTGCACCCGGACAAATATTTTCTACGCAAGGTCGCTTTGAGAATTGCTTTCGACTGAGCTATGGCGAGCCGTGGTCTGACACGATCGAAGAAGGTATAAAAACATTAGGTAAGCTGGTGAGAGATTGGAGATGACGATATAAATCTCAACTCGCTATACGCCAAGATCACCACCATCAGCAATCAGCAGTAATAATTCTTTTACTTCCTCAGCTTTAGCATGTTCACCCATCTTGTCGAACGACATGATCAGGTTTCTCAAAACACGTCTGATGATTTCAAGACTTGAGCATGGTTCGAAGAATGAATCTTGTGCCGGCAGGTGAAGTTCATTCACATAGTTTTCAATGTCTTGTTTAGAAAAGATAAGTCCTTTGTTAAAAGCATTGATATAAAATTGTGCCTGGTTCTCATGCTTATAGGTGAGCACAAAAAGATTAGGAAGATTAACGCCGTATATAGGCAGCTTTAACTTCTGTGCGACTAGCATATAGATAACACAGAGTGTAAGCGGATTTCCTTTTTTTGTTTCAAGCACAATGTTCAACATAGAATTTCCGGGCGAGTGAAAATTCTTGGTGTTGGCGCCAAACTTCAGTTTATTAAAAAGTACACCGTTTATTACTTTAACCTCATCGAAAGGGTAGAGGTCTGGTTTAAACTCAAGCCATGTTTCGTAATAGATCTGTTCGAGATCTTGCTTGAGTTTGAGAAGTTCAATATCAGGATATTGATATGTTGCCACAAGCCACATGCCTGTAAGCAGATCCTGTTCAGGACTTGCATACCATTCCTGGATTCGTTCTTTTAATAGTTCGTATTGCAGTGCATGAATGAGTTCTTCAATGCGTCGTTGAACATGAGCGTTGAAATTACTTTCCCATTCCTGTTCCAGGTATGGAATGATGCTTGTGCCCAATGAAAGAATTTTCTCTTCGATGTGTGATACAATCTGTGCATCTTCATCGTCAAGCAGAGATACAAGTGCTTTTATTTCTTTTTCTTCCATCCGGAACTATTCGAAGCTTAAACATTAATATTGATTTCCAGTATGAGGAAACCATGGTGCAATTTCAAATTATCTGTCAACATCACAAAACAAACATCAGGTTTGAATAACCCCGGCGTTAAATTTTTCTACAAGTGAATGATTAGCAGCTTCAACGCCCATAGAAATAGTTCTGCGTGTTTCTAACGGATCGATAATACCATCAACCCAGATGCGCGAAGCCGCATAGTAAGGACTTAACTGATCGTTATAACGGTCAGTAATTTCTTTTAACAGAGCGTCTTCTTCCTCCTTTGTAATCTGCTTGCCCTGGGCTTTAAGTGTGTTGACTTTTATTTGCAATAAAGTTTTGGCAGCTGATGCGCCACTCATTACTGCAATCTGCGCTGTTGGCCATGCGTAAATCAATCGCGGATCATAAGCTTTTCCACACATGGCATAATTGCCAGCACCATAAGAATTTCCGATTATAATAGTAAACTTGGGCACGGTAGAATTAGCCATAGCATTTACCATTTTAGCACCATCTTTAATAATGCCGCCATGCTCTGCTTTACTTCCAACCATAAAACCACTTACATCCTGGATGAATAATAAAGGAATTTTACGTTGGTTGCAGTTCATAATAAATCGCGCAGCTTTGTCAGCTGAGTCGGAGTAGATCACTCCACCCATTTGCATCTCGCCCTTTTTTGTTTTTACAACTTTGCGTTGATTGGCAATGATACCTACGGCCCATCCATCAATACGCGCAGTGCCACAGATCAGCGTCTTGCCATAGAGTGCTTTATATTCGTCAAACTCAGAATTGTCAACAATGCGCTTTATGATTTCAAGTGTATCGTATGGCTTGGAGCGATCATTTGGAAACAGACCATAAATTTCTTCTGGCTTTTCTTTCGGTGGGTGTGATTCACTTCGGTCGAAGCCCGCCTTTTCTGCTGCACCAATTTTATCAAACAACGAACGGATATAGTCAAGGCATGCGCGATCGTTTGGAAATTTGTTATCGGTCACGCCAGAGATTTCACAATGCGTGGTGGCACCACCTAATGTTTCGCTGTCTACATCTTCACCAACAGCAGCTTTTACTAAATAAGGACCAGCCAGAAAAATAGAACCTGTCTTATCAACAATCATGGCTTCATCCGACATGATGGGTAAGTAAGCTCCACCGGCAACACAACTGCCCATGATGGCAGCAATCTGAACAATGCCCATGGAAGACATCTTTGCATTGTTTCTGAATTGCCTGCCAAAATGTTCTTCATCAGGAAAAATTTCATCCTGCATAGGTAAGAAAACGCCGGCGCTATCAACCAGGTAAACAACCGGCAATTTATTTTCGATAGCTATCTCTTGCGCGCGAAGATTTTTTTTGGCTGTGATAGGGAACCAGGCTCCGGCTTTTACAGTGGCATCATTAGCAACAATAACACATTGTCTTCCTTTAATATATCCAATGCCTGTAACAACACCACCTGAAGGACATCCGCCAACGTCGGTATACATTCCTTCACCTGCAAAGAGACCAATTTCCAGGAAGTCAGAAGCTTTATCTAGTAAATACTCAATGCGTTCGCGTACGGCAAGTTTTCCTTTTTGATGTTGTTCTTCAATTTTCTTTTCACCTCCGCCAAGCTTGAATTTCTTTTCTTTAGATCGAAGCTGAAAAATAAGTTGTTTAAACTGGTCTTCATTCTTGTTGAAC
>DATCRE010000428.1:0-2840 GCA_036569145.1 Cyclobacteriaceae bacterium | reverse complement strand
CCATTTTTGTTAGTGCTTGATCGTGTAACTGATGTTCGAAATTTTGGTGCCATTGTGCGGACAGCAGAGTGCGCCGGTGTAGATGCCATCGTTATCAGTGAGAAAGGTAATGCACCCATTACAAGTGACGCTATGAAAACTTCTGCGGGCGCACTAAACCACATGCCGGTTTGTCGCGAACCCGATTTAAAGAAGACGATTAAATTTCTGCAGGAGAGTGGCATATATGTAGTGGCCTGTACTGAAAAAGCAGAGAAGACAATTTATAATGTTGAATTCAAAGGTCCCGTTGCACTCATCATGGGATCTGAAGAAGATGGTATCTCAGACATCCTGCTTCGCGAAGCAGATGATCTTGCCAAGATACCATTGAAAGGAAAAATAGAATCATTGAATGTTTCTGTCGCCGCTGGTGTTGCTATCTATGAAGTAGTAAGACAGTGGGGAAAGTAGGTTGACCTGAAAAATAGCGAAGGCTAAAATGTAAGAACAATCGAATGCTGCAAAATCTGTAGCCCTTACATTTATAATTGTTCCATAGGATTCATCCGTTTTCTCCTTGCTTTCGTTTTCTTCAATATTTGTATCTTTAATACAATTACACCTATTCAATTAACCCCTTACTAAATGAGTGATCTTTTAGCAACTATTTTCCCAACGGAAAATAACATTCCAGATCGATTTAAAATCACCACTACACTTGATCAACGCGAGTACCTTGTAAATGGTGAAATGAAAATGTGGCCCGGTAATCTTAATCCGGTGCTTAGCCCTGTGTTTACAAAAAATGGTAATGAATACAAGCAAAAGGTAATAGGAAGCACTCCGCTTCTTACAACAAAAGAATCGTTAGAAGCACTTGCCGCTGCAGAGAATGCTTATGATTTAGGTCAGGGTTACTGGCCTACCCGTAGTGTTACCGAACGAATTGAACACGTTGAAAATTTTTTGACGGCCATGCGTGCAAAGCGTGAAGATGTTGTAAAGCTTTTAATGTGGGAGATAGGCAAATCACTTAAAGATTCAGAAAAGGAATTTGATCGTACGTGCGATTACATTTCTGATACCATAAAAGCACTTAAAGATCTTGATCGTAATTCAGCCAAGATTGTTGAAGAGCAGGGCTTCGTCGCTCAGATCCGTCGTGTGCCGGTAGGTGTTGCGTTATGCATGGGACCTTATAATTATCCATTGAATGAAACCTTCACAACGTTGATACCCGCACTTATCATGGGTAATACAGTTGTGTTTAAACCTGCCAAATATGGTGTGTTGTTAATACGTCCGTTGCTTGAAGCTTTCAGAGATAGTTTTCCGGCTGGCGTGATTAACATTATATATGGTCGCGGTCGTGAAACGGTTGGTGCATTGATGGAAAGTGGCAAGATTGATGTCTTTGCATTTATCGGTACTAACAAAGGAGCTAACGAATTAAAACGACTTCATCCTAAACCTCACCGATTAAAATCCATTCTAGGTCTTGATGCCAAGAACCCAGCGATTGTTTTATCAGATGCAGATCTTGACAATGCTGTGAGTGAGTGCATCACCGGATCATTATCTTTCAACGGTCAGCGTTGTACGGCACTTAAATTATTATTTGTTCACAGCAGTGTTGCTGATGTATTCATTGATAAGTTTAAAGCAGCCGTTAAGAAATTAAAGCCAGGCATGCCATGGGATGATGGCGCTAATCTTACGCCGCTACCAGAACCTGGCAAGACTGAATACTTAAAAGGTTTAGTTGAAGACGCGAAGAAGTTTGGTGCGCAAATTGTCAATGAAAATGGTGGTGAGATAAATGAAACATTCTTCTATCCGGCAGTGCTTTATCCGGTTAATGAGAAGATGAGAATTTATGAAGAAGAACAATTTGGTCCGGTAGTTCCTATTGTTCCATTTGATAAAGACGAAGAAGCCATCAACTATGTTGTCAATTCAAACTTTGGACAGCAGGTGAGTATCTTCGGAAAAGATTCTAAGCGTGTAGCTAAAATCATGGATGCTTTTGTAAACCAGGTAGGTCGTATCAATCTGAATACACAAAGTCAGCGTGGGCCTGATACTTTCCCGTTCAACGGTAGAAAAGATTCTGCTGAAGGAACACTTTCAATAGCCGACGCACTGAGAGTATTTTCCATTCGCACCATTGTTGCTACGAAGAATACTGAAAATAATGTTCAGATGATTAGCAACATCATTCGCAATCGCGAATCTGTATTCTTAAGTACTGATTATATTATTTAGAATATGTAAGTGATCATTTCATTGCTGTGATGAAGTGATCACATTTTAAAAATGAAAAAGCATCTCTCCATTCATGTTACGGGTAAAGTTCAAGGTGTTTACTTCAGAGCTTCAACCAAAGATAAGGCCGATGAACTTGGTGTTGCCGGAATAGTTCGCAATGAACACGATGGAAGTGTTTACATTGAAGCTGAAGGCGAAGAAGAAATTCTTAAATCATTTGTAGCATGGTGCCAGCAAGGACCAAGCAGAGCCAGAGTTGATCTCTGTGACATTAAAGAAGACAAGCTGAAAGGTTACATGCAATTCAGCATTAACCGTTAGTCAGCTTTAAGTCCATCTCTGCAGGAGAGGGATTTAGGGTGAGGCTATTCCTGTGTTTTGTAAACGCGAACCATAAACACAAAATCCTTCCAACGCTTAACTTGCTGCACGCGGTTATTGTTCTTGAAATTGTTTTGCTTTGGCAATGCAACAGGAACATTTAAAGAATCCAATGCTTCACTCGCAATAACATCATTTACAATTGTTGATTTGATGGCAAACGCAGCGCCTGCAGTTTCTGTTTGAGTACCACTGATGATACCAATCAA
>DATCRE010000427.1:0-2397 GCA_036569145.1 Cyclobacteriaceae bacterium | reverse complement strand
TGAATAGCTTGTTGTATATCGATCTGGAAAATCGGGTGTGTAGTTGCTTTTAAAACCGGAGGCCCGTGCCTGGTAAACGCCAAACAATGTAAGGCCGGGCATAATGCTTCGCTTCATGGTTATCGTAGCCTGACTTGCCTGGTCGATTCGTGCCTGGTAAAATTTCACCTGTGGATTCTGTGATAATGAAGATGACGTTGTAAACTCAGTTGGTGTTTTAATTAAGAACGTTGTGTCGAGTATGAACTCAACGGGTGTGATGTTTAGTAATTGCGATAATTGATTACCCACCTGTTGTTCATTATTTTTCAACTCAATAAGCGCAAGTCTGGCTCTTGAAACTTCAGAGTTAGCTAACGATGAATCAACACCAGGATTTAATCCTGAACGAGTGCGTGCACGCACAGTGCGCTGAATAGCTTCGGTGCGTTCAAGATTAGATTGACCATTGCGAATGAATTGTTGAGCGACCAATAAATTCAGATAGGCACCACAGATTTTTACGCGATGTATAAATTGCTCCTGCTCAAGATCAGCAGAGTCACGCCTGGCCTGTGCCTGTGCGAGATCCACTCTTGACTTGATTCGTCCGAAAGTAAAAACTTCCCAATTGGTATTAAGAATGTACAATGCGCCAAAGGCTGCGTTCCAACTTTGATTGGCATTTACGGGACCTGCAGAAGATACGCCCAACACACCGATTGCTCCAAGTGGACCGAACTGTCCATTCACAGTGCCATAATTTTGCTGCACCGATGCAATTACATTAGGCAGATATTCATTGCGTGCATTTTTTGTTAAAGCATCAGAAGCGTTATAGTAATTTCTCTTGGCCTGTATGCTTTGATAATTTTTTATACCCGTATCAAGCGCGTCGGAGAGATGCAGTGGTGTTACGTTCTGCGACTTGACATCACACAAGGGATAACTAATCAACATAATCATACCCAATACTTTGAGCAATGAAAACAGATACCTGGTTTCTGTGGGTGAAGTGAATTTGTTGCGCATTGTTGTTTTAAAAAATATGATCAGAGATAAAAACATTCGGGGGAATGTGAGTGTAAGGACAGGATAAGACGCAATCGATTTCCAATAGTAAGCAGAAGGTGAATGATTTTTTATGCAAGCATCCGCTATACTTTTTCTATTCCTCATCTTTAACTGATACAGCATGATAAACTCACGCGACTGTTTCAAGGTTGTATTTTTGAATACCTAAATTTTTGACCTCAAAAACCTAGCGTGTAAATAACTTCTCTTCTTTACGCTACAAAACTATCTCGGCAGTCTATATGGCCAATTATAGATTTCAAACTAATAATTATAAAATTCAAACAACAGCTTTCCTGATTGAATTAGGTGTAAGCTTTGTTTGCTTCTTGAAAAAGTTGTTAAAATACGCCGGGTATTCAAAGCCCAGGCAATACGCTATTTGTGATACGCTCCAGTCAGTGTGCAACAATAATGCTTTCGCTTCACGGGTTATGCGTTCAGAAATATGATCGGTGGTTGTCTTACCCGTAACTTCTTTTACTGCACGATTCAAATGATTGGGATGAATAGAAAGTCGCTCTGCATAATCATTTGCTGTGCGTAATTTTAGAGAATGCTCAAGTGAGTCTACCGGAAATTGGCGCTCAAGCAATTCTGTAAATAGAGATGCAATACGCGACGATGCATTGGTATGTGTGTAGCTTTCAGTTGGCTTTAATTTCAATGCTTCGTGAATGATCAGGTTAACGTAGTTACGAATCAATTCATATTTATTTACATAGTCAGAATCCAGTTCCTCAAGCATTTTTTCAAAGATGTTGCTGATGTGATTTACCTGCTGATCGTTAAGGAAAAACACAGGATTTACACCAATCTGAAACAATGGTGATTCAAGAATACTTTCATTGCCATGTGTATTGACAAACTCGCCTGTGAACAGACAATAAAAACCAGCTTGCTTTTCAGAGAGTGCTTCCCAGGCGTATGGAACCTGGGGATTAAAGAATGCTAATGTGTTGGAGTTGATTCTAATTGTTTTGTCGGCGAAGTATAAATTTCCTTCACCAATGATCAGTGATATTTTAAAATAATCGCGTCTGTTGTAAGGAGCATAGCGGTTGCACGAATCTCTGCGATTAACATTAAAATTTCCTAAGCCAGAATGAACAGAAGGTGTATGCGGATATCGTTTATAAAAATCGTCCAGTGTTTCACTTTTCTGTGCCATGCAGCAAAGTTATAAAATTCAAACAGGTGCATGGGATAGAAATTATGAATACTTTAAAATGAACTTGGGCGGCGAAAAATAAACTTGAGTGGCTTTTGTTGGTCTAGAATCAAATTAGTAGTATCAATAGGAAGCTTTTAATTTTAATGATCTTCCGGATATTTAATGCCGCA
>DATCRE010000426.1:0-3665 GCA_036569145.1 Cyclobacteriaceae bacterium | reverse complement strand
TCTTCAGTGTTAAGCTGTTCGCTCTTTTCTACATTTTTAACTTCAACATTACCGCGACCCCGCCATTTGTTTTCCTCTTTAAAAAAGAAAGCATTGTTGGCTTTTAATATGGACTCAAGTCGTCCGAATTCATTGAAGAATTCCATGTATAAGCCCTTCGGAAATTCACGATCGCCATTTTGAAATTCGTAAACCAGGTCAGCTTTCATTTTTATTTTTATCTGATCGCTTTCACTGTAATACATCTCCATCTTTTCCACCTGCTGAATGGGACCGGTGTATTCAACAACCTCCTTCATCTCAGTTTTGCCACATCCGTAAAGTGCTAGTGCGAAGAAAAGAAAAGTTATTTTGACTGGAGTCATTAAAGCCCGTAATGAAGATAACCTGCCGGACTTTTGAAAGTTGATATGGGTGTGCAGACTAATCAAATTTTCTCTTAATAAACCAGATGTCGTTAAACGTAACGCCAAGGTATACTTTGAAATAATTTTCCTGAATGACAGTTTCTGTTTTGCTACCACGTTTACCAACTTTAAATCCGAGGTCGATACTTGATCGGCCTGTTGGTATAGAGAAACCAAAATTCACGCCAACATCATTAACCTTATTGCCTAGTGGTCTGTAAGGATACTGCTCAGTAGTAACGCCAAGACGATATGTCATTCTTTTGAAAATACCTTCTGCTGCTTCAACATCAGGCGTAAACTCTCCGCCAAAAGAAAATCTCCATGATTTACTCAGGTGCGAATCTAGAGAAGTAGGGTTTTGTTGAAGCGATACTGTAGAAAAAGATGTCCAGTCCTGATAAGTATATTCTGTGCCAATAGCCCATTTTCCATCTCTGGAAATAGACACTCCACCTGTAATATGCGATGGCAAATGTGTGTGTCCATCAGTTGAATCTATAGCAGCACCAGTGCTTGATGAGATGTTGCTTAAGAAGGTTCTTAAATTGGTTGAGATACCATAAACAGCTCCAACACTTACTCTGTAATTTTTTGCACCAATAGAATCTTTACTATAAGACGCTCCTACATCAAATTTGAAACCTTTCATAAAGGCTTTCTTTTCAATAGAAGGTGCTTGAGTTGTTACAAATTCTGTTGTGTGGTCGATAGATCCAAAAATATATGAGGTTTTGAGACCGAGGCTGAAATCAGGAAGTATTCGAACTCCGTTTGACCAGTATAGCTGCGTTAAACCACCAGTTCCTGTATTGTTCTCGACGGTTGTTCCACTTTTTCCTTCAATAGTTCGTGTATTGGTAAAGCTATATTTCGAACTGGAGTAAGGCATCAATCCCAATGAAGTGCCCCATATATTTCTGAATTTATTATGCTTGACAGGAAAAGCAACTACGAGATAGTTCATGTTTCCTCCCTTGAATTTTTCACTCGCTGAAGAACTGCTGATTTTTGTACTTTCAGCCAGTAATCCGCCCTGAAATGAAGCAAAGGTATTATAGACCAGGAGTGCTGGATTCTGATTGTTGATATACCATGACTGCGGAAGACTCACCCCTAAACCTGCAGAGCCTTGCGTGTTGGCCAGTGAATTTGAATACGTTTCACCTAATGCATATTGTGAAAAAGGAGAGCTGGCTACTTGACCCCAAGCCTGTGATGTAAAAACAATAAGGCCTACCACCCATGAAAATCGCTTACAAATTGACATTATAATCTAGAATGCTGTTTAGTCCGCTGAGTACCAGTTCAGGGACCGCAAAGATGCTCCCTTTCAACTGGTTTTCAAAAAATACTGTATCGCCTCCGCACAAAACCACCTTTAAATCTTCAAATTCTTGCTCGTAAAGCCTGATAAAACCTTTTATTTCTTCTGTTAAGCCAATGATCACTCCGCTTTGAATACAGCTTTCAGTTGAGTCGCCAATTAACCTGGGAGCTTTCACTGCCTGCACTAACGGCAATTTTGCCGTAAAAGTATTCACTGCCTGAAAGCGCATACCTAGTCCCGGAGAAATGCCACCACCATGATAATTTCCTTCCTTATCAATAAAGTCGTAAGTGATACACGTTCCAGCATCGATAACCAGGCAGTGATAACTAGGAAATAACTGCCTCGCTCCGCATACTCCAGCTAACCTGTCTACACCCAACGTAGATGGCGTAGCATAAAGATTAGTTGCAGGAATCGGTAAGTTTTTACTGAGTATAAATTTTTTTTCTGCCTGAATGTGCTGCTGTATTTCTTCAGGATTTGATGATACTGAACTGATGATGCTGTTTTTAAAGCTGTGCTTGTCAAGAAAAAGATTGAGCATAGCAACAGAAGCAAAGACATGCTTTTCTATCAATTCTTGCTGATTGAAAATTCCTACCTTGGCAGAAGAGTTACCAATATCAATTATCAGATTCACGTTATTGCTTTTGTTCAATTTTTAAAATTATGGATTCTAACCAAATAAAATACAACGTTGTTGGTCTTATGTCGGGCACTTCATTAGATGGACTTGATATAGCGCATTGCACTTTTAAAAAGACAGCATCGGGCTGGGAGTATAGCATTAATAAAGCTGACACGGTGAAGTATTCTAAAAAGTGGAGTGACAGATTGGCAATGGCACATACACTGTCAGCCGAGGACTTGCTTAAACTTGATGCTGAATACGGAAAATTACTGGGCGACGAATCGCTTAAGTTTATAACAAACCATAAGCTTAAAGCAGACTTCATAGCATCGCATGGTCACACTATTTTTCATCAGCCTGACAAAGGATTTACCTATCAGCTGGGAAATGGAAATGCACTCTATGCAGCAACACAAATACCAGTAGTTTATGATTTCAGAAGTCTGGATGTTGCACGCGGAGGAGAAGGAGCACCGCTTGTGCCTGCCGGAGATAAATTTCTTTTTGGAGACTATGATGTTTGCCTTAATCTCGGTGGTATAGCAAATCTCTCTATGGACATTAAACAAAAACGATTGGCTTTTGATATCTGCTTTGTAAACATGGGACTCAATTACCTGGCACAAAAGAAAAGTAAGACATACGACAAAGGAGGAGAGTTGTCATCTAACGGAACTATAAATCAAAAAATGTTAAGTGCTTTAAATAAAATATATAGCAAATACAGATTAACAAAACCTTCACTGGGGCGGGAGATTTTTGAGAAGCAGATAAAACCGTTGCTCGACAAAGAAGATATTTCAATTGAAGATCGGCTAAGAACTTTTACGGAATCTTCTGCACAAGAAATTGTTGCAGCGTTTCCAAAAGAAAAAATAAATGTGTTGTGTACGGGAGGAGGAGCTTTTAATTCTTTTTTGATTTCATGCATGCTGGATAAATGTGATGATGATGTTTCGATCATCATTCCCGATGATAACATTGTAAAATTTAAGGAGGCCCTTGTGTTTGCTTTTCTCGGTGTTCTACGTGTACGCAATGAAGTGAACTGCCTGAAAAGTGTAACAGGTGCGCAGTGTGATAGCAGCGGAGGAGTTGCGATAGGATTTTAGAAGTACGATTTACGAGGTACGACTTATTAAAATCGTACCTCGTACTTTCAAATTATTTTAATCCGAAGAGGCCTTCGTTTAAATCATTAAGTGCTTTTGTTTTATAACTCTTGTCAACGAGAATAGAAACATTGTTTGTGCTTGCACCGGCAGAAACCATGCGAACCTGAATTTCTGTCAAT
>DATCRE010000425.1:0-18404 GCA_036569145.1 Cyclobacteriaceae bacterium | reverse complement strand
CCGCCGCTGACCACGCCAGTGAAAGCGCTGCCCGGTCTGTCATTTGAACAGAGTATTGTATAGAATTCGCCAAAGCATATTCTAACGCAACGCCTTCTAAACCATCACAACAAAGACCACCATCGGGGTCAGAACCCTCATTTGGTACATTACCCATTCCAATGTATGGACTTGCATATTGCCCATATGGATCAGGACTTAACCATCTTCCGAATCTAGGCTCATACATTCTCAATTCAAAATTATTCCATCCTGTAACAGAATCTTTTTCGCTGTACTGTCCTTGATAACCATAACGGTATGGCTCTATCGTTATCTGTCTATCTTTCATTTCAAGGCCATAAGGATAGAAATCTCCACCGGCGACGAATGGCGAGTGAAGTTGCGTTATAGAAAGGTCATCAAAATAAACACGATTGGCTGAGTTACTATTATTGTTTACATAAACATAGATGTAACCCGGAGAAGGTATAGTTATCGGGCCAATTGTAATCAGTTGCTGATGCATGTTAGCAGCATTTGTGACCGGCACAGCAGACATCGGAAGCGTTGTAGGATCGGATAACATATTACCATCGAACATAATCATGTTCAGATAAGCGGCTGGCACATTATCATTGCCAGAACCTGACAAGCCAGCAAAACCACCACCTGTGAATACACTGTTAAGTGCATTAAAAATTCTACCGGGGTCGCCGGGCGCTCCGTTAACACCGCCAAAGGCCGTCTCTATTGCACTTGCTATAACTGTACTTGCCGTTGTACTACTGTAGCCAGTACCACCTTCATAATAGGCATACGTCGTAATGGTAATAACATCTCCAGGACTAACCGGAAGAATTTTTGTTGGGCCAACAGGTCTTGCATTATTTACAAAGATGGCTTCGTTACCACCGGTGGTATGATTGGCCGATGCAAAGACTGTTCGCGGTGCAATGTTTTTAAATTTCTTATCCTCGTCAGTAGCCGTCGTACCATCTGATTCCATCGTGGCGGTTGTGGTTTCTGTATAGGGAGCACCGATGACGGCACGCACATTTCCTAAATGATCATTTAGTTCATAGAAAGTTGTCTTGCCTGGTTTATACGTGCCTAAACGACTACTACCGTAAACAGGTACTTCCGTAGGAGGTGTTGTAGATGCAGCCGGATTTGATCCTTTCTGCTCATAAACTGCCAGTACATTACCTGAGGCATCATTCACATAGTATGTTGTTTTTGTAACTGCTCCTGTATTACTATAATTTATTTTTTGAATCCTATTCCCCCTGTCATCATACATGAAGGTTTCAACCAATGTAGTTCCGTTTAAGACCTGCTTCACTAAGCCTTGCGCATTGTAATTAACAGTAATCGTTTTCCCGGCTTCGGTATATTGTATCATCTGCCCGATACTGTTGTAAGTATAATCCACTAATAAAGTGCCTCCATCGTTAACCTTATCAAGCTTGTTTGTTCCGGTTTCATAAACGTATGTATAGTTCCCCATGGAAACGCCACTTCTTTCATTGCGCTGCATGCTTTGAATATTTCCATTCTTATCGTTTGCTACAGAGCCTATACCTTCTTTATAAGCTGAAGGCGCCAATGTTGTTGTGTATGAACCACCTGTACCGGTAACGGTTCCCCACAGTGCATTTTGAAGCTGATTAACATTATCATACGTGAAGCTATAGGCACGTTTTGCAGGTGTATTATCTACAGGCGTAAACCAGCCCACTGATTTAAGTGTGCCGCTGTAACTATTAACCGAACCTGAAGGCGATATATTACCCGCATTATGGCCTCCGCTGGCGAAGTCATTATCAAAATAACTTAATGTAAGCCCGAACACATCTTTTGAGAAACCAGTATGTGAGCCTGTCGTACCACCATCGGCTCCGGGGTCATTGGTAACGTCCATGTGGTTAATGGACTTCAATGCACCCTGTAACGTATAGGTATAATCGATACCCTGAAGATTATTGGCAAGCTCTACTCTTTTTAACGGGCCATGCAGGTAGTAATAATATTTAGCCTGCAACACTTTATTCGTGCCATCAAGACTCGTATAAACCTCCGTCAATTTCTGGTCATCATTGTATGTATAAAAATGATAGAACTTGTCGGTTTGACCTTTTTGATAAACGACTTGTGTAATGTTCCCCAGATAATCATAGTTGTAGTCCACTGTTTTGTAACCCAGATCAGGTAATGATTGTTTAGACCATTCAAGCTGCCCGAATTCATCATAACTATACCACGTAGTGGCATTTGTATTTTGTGTCCTCGCGACTTGTCCAGTCAGGTTGTTTTGCTGCGAATGATAGCTATCTCCACTTGGCAATGTTGTTTGTATATCATATTCAACAATGGAATAGTCTGAGATGTGTGTCGCTTGCGCCGGTATACTTTGAGTGAGATTTATAAATCCAACATTGTCAACCAGCAGCAATACGCTATTGCCAGTTGGCGATCCATTTGTCTGCGGTTCGAAGAAATAGTCAGTGCTTTTATTGTTAGTGGTATATTCTCCTGATTCGATTAATCTTCCCTGCTTATCATAATTGGAATACGAAAATCGTTGAGGGAGTGCCCCGCTATTACGCTGATCATTGTTTTGACTAAACTTCAGCTTGCCATCCATACTATAGACAAATTGAGAAGTCCCCTCGTCTGGGGAGCTCGTTTCGATCAGCCTTCCTAAATGATCATATTTATATGTCGTAACAAATGCTGGAGGATCTGTCTTATCTGTTTTTACTCCATTTGGAGCAACGGTAGCAACAACCTGCCCCATGTCATTATAATACGTGTAGCTCCAATAATCATATAACGAAGGCACAGTGTTTCCATTTGTTATAATGGCCGTTGCTAAAGTATGTCCATCTGCATCAGTAAAACTGACAGACTTTTTGCCGTCCGGGTCAGTTGTAATAGACTTATATCCGTAAACTGTTGTTTCGGCGGTATTGATCTGAGTCAATGAAACTGCATTAATAAAAAACAAATCGTTAACAACTGAAGCAGGAGCGCATAAAACACCAAGCGCAATAGACGTACAACCCGGAGGAACAGTAAAGGTATTCTCTACCCAATCTTCACTGATTTCACTAGGAAGAGTAGAGCCAGGCCAAACGATATTGGTATTACCCGTTACATTTTTAACATACAGTGAAACGGGAGAAGCAGTAGTACGATAACCTTTTACTTTAAATACATACGTTGCTCCGGGTGTTACTGTAATATTTCCACCAATGGGAGTTATCCCTACTGAAGTGGTAACCGTAGGAGCAGTAGCTTTGATATAGGTCTCACCATTTTGAGATACCGTGCTTAGCGTAACACTTGTAGAAGAGGCTGTATATCCTGTTAAGCTTGTTGCATCAGGATTAGATATGAGGTTTGTTCCATTGTTAACAGAAACCGGTAATGCCGTTGTTACAAAGTATGAACGAAGAGCAAAATAATGATTGAGTTCTGATTTAACGAACGTCTGTCTTACACTTGATACTTCATGACCGCTTCCCATTTTGTACGCGTCACCCGGCCCTGCCGACTTTGCTGTTTTAGGATCGGGACCATCTTCAACGAGTGTTCTCGAATACGGATAGCTTGTTATAGGCGTGTTAGGTTCAAGTGTGTTAGCGGTGCTATAATACCATCCAAGCGAACCTATTCCATTATTACCTACAGGATTAGGAGCATTTGTTGTGTTCGATGCATCAAAATCATTCGCTGAATATTTCTGATTCGAATTATTGGTTATGAATCTGTAATGATAACCAAAATTGCTGGAGTTAATCGGAGCAGGTAATGAAGTTAGTGTTTGATTGTTCCTATTATCAAAAATACTCTGCGAAGCAAAAACCTGATTTGTCGCAAATGATTTTACCTGTGATTGTAATGTGTTACCTAACCCGTCGTAATATTCTATTGACGCAGCTACAGCTTTGGGTGTACCATCGGTATTAATACCATACACGGTTGCCTGATTCCAGTTAACGAGATTATCACAAGTATTTACGTTTAAAGCAACCGGTGTCAATGTTGTACTCTCACAACCAGCGGCATCAATATTTTTGGCATAGTAGGTGTAATTCCCCAGATCAAGATTTGTTGGGGTATAATTAATTCCTGTATATAATAGTTGACCCGAAACATTATACCATTTAAGATTTGAAAGATAATTCGATGCAGAAATCGTCATAGCATCCCACTCACAAAAATTATAAGTAGGTGGTGCTACAGGAGCAGGTGGATTATCTGCGGTTACTGAGACACTGCTCGTTCCACCCCAGCAGGCTGCAGCATCATTACGAGCGGTTATATAATATGTTACCGTTCCATTTACGGATGCCGAATAAGTAGCCCCAGTGGCTGACGCGGAAGTATAATCCTGACCACTGGAATTCGTGCCTTGCCAATACCATGAAACTCCCGCGGGAGGTGAACCATTTTTGAATAATATCTTTGGGCCACATGTGTTTGTGGAGATAGTCGGTACAGCGGGCGCAGCGGGCCCCATGTCTATTGTTACGTGTACAAGTAGAGCATCATGGCTCCATGCATTCGGTGCAGCTGTTGCCCTGGCACGGAGCCAAATATCACTTCCTGTAGTTCGTGTAACTGATGCTGTACTACCTAGTGTAGTACCTGTGTTTAATGGTGAAGTCATCCAATACCAATCGTACCCTGACGGAGGATTTGAATTTCGTGTTACAATAGTTTGCTTACAGGTGCTGGTATATGAAATACTCGTAACAGGCACAGGATTTGGTATGCTTGTTATGGTTGTTGAAAACGTTGCTATTGTGGTAGTTCCGTTTTTAAAAGTTAATGAACCTGTTCCAGGAGTAGTCCAATTCACAATAACCCAATATGGTGCTCCGTCTGAAGCGTCAACAAGTGTCCCTCCTGTAACCACCCATGTTGGTGTAACATAAGTGCTACTGGTGACTAAATTATAGGTATAATCCAAATTAGTTGAAACCGCAGACGGTCCTTGTATAGAGACAGCAGTGAGGGTATCGGCTATTAATCTGCCAAAGGCAAATAGCAGGACGATAAGTACGAGTAGATATTTTTTTCTCATAGTTTTAAATGCAAATCCTGAATATTTTTTTATGAGTTGATCAAACATTTTAACTTTCTAAGGATTGATATGTAATCTTCTATAATCCTTCTTATTTTCTTTCACTTGGATAACTCCATATTTGATGGATTCCTGATACACCTTAACTAAATCTCCTTGTTCGTTAGCTTCATACTTTGTGAATATGTTATCATTATCCAATACATAGGAATACACAGGCGAATATGTTGGTGCTGATACAGCAAACTGATAACCTAGCGGTGGATAAACAGAACAAGTCATAATAGCATCAGAGGGTTGAAAACGGAAATCGTCAAATACAACCGTACCACCGACAGCCTTTACCCCAACTTCAACAATTTGTAACGATGGGTTAAGTGGCGTTACCATATCAATCCGATACCAATTACCCATATTTGGAATAGCAACCGCAGCCGATATAGTTTGAGATGATGGTACAACTTCTGTTCCGTTACTTAGCTTGTAATACAGTTTGCCGTTAGCACTATTCGTCCATGCTGATGCACGATATGTTTTGCTTAATGAAATATCCGGGCTGTTGAATTTAAAACCATAATTTCCATCAGCTACGGACAATGCATTGTATCCGGTATGAACTGGAGAAGAAATAATTGCATTTGCGGAATTACCAATACCAACTTCTCCTCCAAAGAATGGTTGTGCTGCAATTTTATCCTCCGCTCCACTATAGGCTATTTCGTTATATGATGCATTTGATGCACTGGCTATTATCTTTCTGTCATCATAGCCCATTTTAACAACAGATGAGATACCATTCATGTCAACACCTTCTAAGGGCATACCATAATGATCAAAGCGTTTGATTTCACTCGTGTACTGCCATTGGGAATTACTTCCAGTGAAATTAAACTCATCCGTTGGAGAGGAGAATACCTGCGTTCCGTCCGCAGTATTGAGTTTTGAATACGATCCCTTCCAGACATACGCCGGGCCTTTTCGCCATACAGCATAATTTTGATTGGCGGCTGAGCCTTCCTCCTTATAGGTTAATGTTGCTGCATCATAGGATTTATAATTTCCCCAATCTTTATTCCATGTCTGCGCTACACCTGAAATTATTCCGAGTTGATTACCCATAGGATCACTTCGATAGGTATAAACTGAAGCATTCTGGAGTAACATATTTTTGTTACTCATGGATATTGCCTTTGAACCCATTTCAGGGTAGATTTTATATGCTGGTTTAGTAACTGTCTTTACATATATGCCGAGACTGCTCTTATCTAATTTTTGTGTTACTGCACCGGTGATTAAATCCCACGTCAGATTTTCTGAGGTAGAGCTTACACCATCTTTTGAGTTAATAACTTTTTTAAGCGCATAAGGATAAGTAAGGGCTGATGTTCTGTGCATCTTAACTCCCCAGCCAACGCCCGATTCGGTTGAGTTATCAGTAAGCAATGTAGATTCAGAAAAGACGCCCTGATTAGTACTTAAATCGTCACTTGTAATCTGATCGGTGTAAACAAGTTTACTATCATTAACAAGATTACCTGCTTTGTCATAAACTTTGATTGATTTTAGTTTTCCAATTTTTGATGTTCTGTCTTGAATTGTGAAAAGTTTTTTTGAATAGCTGGTAGTAGAGCCCTGATCTAATGATTGAAATTTTATCATGGATTTGTGAGGTGTCTCAAATTCAAACACTTGTTTCGTATAGTAATCTACATCGTTCGATAATGGGCCACTCAGTACTGTGACCTTTCCGTACATCACCGGTGTTTGAGGATATTTGAGGTAATCATAGAAAGGATAAGTGACATTTCTTATATAATCAGGTTCTTGTGAAACCACACCTGAGCTGTTTCCTGAATCGTCTTTATACAGGTATCTTATTTTGTTTTCTTTTCCGTTTTCATCACGCATCCTGATGGAAGCGACTCTGATTCCGCCGCCTTTTTTCTCTCTTACAACAGGATCGAGTGTTCCATTAAGTTGGTAGGATATTGTAGTAGAATTAGTACACCCCATATCAGTATAGTTCGACGTGAAAGTTACACGTTGTCCAACAACAGAAAGAATTTTACAGGTGGTATTGAAACTTACAGGAATGTTGGTATTCGGACAATAGACCGTTGCTGTTCCATTAACAACTACATAATCGCCGGCCTTTAAATCAAAATTGCCATTGACATCAACATAATTATCTTGACCGTGAGAAACGCCATCAAATATTCCACCGAATGGAATTTTCATATTCGTTGCTTCTCCTGAGATAGAGGAGTATGTATCTCGTTCATAGTCAATTGACATTTCGCCACTCAAGGGCGTGACGACCTTTGTCAACGACCACGCAGAGCCATAAGTTTGCTGTGGATCCAACGTTGTATGCGTAGAGGGGGAGGAATTTCCGAATGGATTATACATACCCCAACCATCCCAATAGTTAGAATTGTAAACAGGGTTGTTTGCATACTCAAATTTATAATCAGGCACAACCTTTACATCATTCCTTCCTTTTATACTGATTCCTATCAAGGTTAATTTTCCACTCAGTGGATTTATTGCGGTATTTACATTTGGAATACCTTTACACAATTGACGAGAGTCAGTGGCATAGTTAAAAAGTATTCTTTTTAAACAGTTCTTATTCACATAATCACGAACTGATGCACCAGTGTATTGAGAGGTTAAACAAATTGGTGTAATTTTATTGGTATAATCATACCCAGTACCGAATGAGCTAACCAGATTTTTATAATTCTCCTTTTTCAGCAAACAAATTTCATCTAGTTTAAGAGGAAAAACTTGTCCGTAGGTGTCGGCGCTTCCCGCATCACCTCTGTTACTTTTCATAAACAGTGCGATGTGAGATCTTGTCTCAATGCTATTCAAATAATATAATTGTTTCTTGCCCTTCTCATAACTCTTATATGAATTGTTAGAACTGGGCATTTCACCTGTGAACGGAATACGCCAGCTATAATCCGTGGCTGATGCATGTCGTCCGTAATTCATCTTTACCCAATAACCCCAATCGCCATCATCCACTAATTGATTTCCATTTCGATCTACATAATCAGAGCCTGTTATTGACGTTAGAAGCCATGTGCTTGCATAAGGCATATAACGAGTGATCATTGATCTTTTTGTAGCATCAGTAATATCAATTGATTCTGTCTTTTCATCGTATGCTAATACTGGTAAGGCATAATGATAGGTTGAACCGTCAGGGCCATTGATACTGTATCCTCCAATACCATACGTCAGATTGGGCGTTATTTTATACTCTAAAATAATATCGGCTGCAACGCCATTGGGAGTGCCTATGGCGGAAGAAATGGTTATACTTGAATTGTCTTTGGCGGCAACTGAAACATTATAATCACTTGTACCGGATGATGTTGTAATCGTTGCACGGATCGGATCGCCTACACTCATTTGAGCAAGGAAAGCCGGATCGTTCACCGGAATTTTAGTTGCGAAACTTGTTACAGAAGTTTTAAAAGTAATGGGATACTTCGTTGTCGAAAATGTTCCTCTGAAATTATCGCGATCGGAATTAGCCTGACCTGCCGGAACATAATTACTCAGAAAATCCATGAATCCAGCAGGTGCTGTATAATTACTTAGTTCGCTATTTGAAAACCAGTTAATATTGTTGCCTTGTGGTATTTTTCTTGCAACATCAAAATCTGCCTGAACTCGCTGGCTTGGATTAAAAATATTATCGGTTAAAACATAGTCGTATGGAGAGGTTATTCCCTGAGAAAATGGACTCTCAAGACCATAGTTAAAGAGTGACGGGTTTGATGAATTATTCCCAACATGATAAAAATACTTATTGAACATGCTGCCCTCATAGATGAACGGAACTTTATAGTTTAAATAAGGTAATAGATAATTCTTTGTATAGTAGGTTGCCATATCACGGGGCATGGCTACAGATCCGGTTTCTAACCGATAGGGTTTAATTGATCCGCTGATACCGGGGCCATTCACAATGTAATTATCAGTTGCCAGTACAGTAGCAGGACTTTGAGCTTTATAAGTTGAGGCGCTATTATCCATCGTAAAATTGATGTCACTCGCTCCGCCACCATTACCGGTAAATCCACTTTGATTTGTCCACGAATAGGAGGCATTATAGGGCGTTGAAACATTATTTATTAAAATAGGATTATGCTGTGGTGATGTTTGTGCATTACCGAGATACAAAACGCCATACATATTTTCAGCACGTGTTTGATCTAACCACATCTTCCAGGATTTTTTTCTGCTGAATATCGGAAACCAGTTGCCACCCCAGAATTGTACCGAAAAAATTAAACTAGCTCTTCCATCATAGCTGATGGACGTTTTACCTGTACTACTACTGTATCTGCTAACACCCATAGAAGCAGGCGTGTTAACAGGTGATACAAAAGAAACAGCTGAATTTACGGCTACATCAATTGCAACTTGTTTGGCAAGTTGTGCCAGAGTCGCCCCCTCGGAAGTGGCTCCATACGACAATACAGTCATGGAGGCACTTACAAACTGAACACCGTTAAATGATACTCCGTGATCTCCAACATGTACACCCATAACGCCTACATTTGTTCCGCCTGCACCGAAGTCAACTTCAACAACATCAAGTAAATTAAGATTTCCATGATAGCCGGTTTGTGAATTCCAGTCGTCTTTAAATGGCTGATTGTAAACCCTGTTATAACCTGTTATGGGTGTTAAGTTCTGAACCGTCACATAATTCGCCTCTCCTGAAGCATCATCAGGGTATTGGTTAATATTCCGAAGTAAAGAACCTGCGTTTAAATTAAACCCTAGACCACACCACGACGATTCTTGCTCTAATCCTATACCAGCATGGTAGCTTAACGGCATGGCAAAATTGCCCTCTGGTCCCGGTACTTCAAGAAGTGGCAGATTAAAACCAAAGTCCCCGGTGGTGAGATTTACCATATCCGTTGCACCTGCATCTTCATAGGAAGTATATTCTGGTTGATGTGGCCCTGATGTAAGTGCAAAAGCGTAATAGGGAAGAAAAATGGATTGGATAAAAACAAATAAAAGGAGAATGGAAAGGAAGCGGCAGATAAACCGTTTTCGTAAAAATCTCATAGCTTATTGATGGTTAATGTAGGTGTCTTTTTTATGTCGTCTATTAAAAAATCAAACTCTGAATTTCCAGTTCCAAACACGGAATCATCAAAGTAGACCTTTATGTTTTTATTATTCTTTCTTACATCTTTATTGAATATTGCCATGACGCCTGTACTTCCCATTCCACCGAATGTTCGCGCATACATGACATCCAGCGCATCAGTCGTATCACTTCCTGAAATAATATGAATATCATTGGCAATATCGAAAGACAAATAATTGATGACTGATGTAAACTCTGATGAATTTGAAACGTAAGCATTTTCAATCTCTTTTCCATTTCGCGAGAAGTGGAACATAAAATAACTGAGCGTATCAATGGCTTCTTGTTGTGCTTCTCTCTTTACAGGATCACTGATCTCTTCAAGATCTTTAATCCATACTAATTCTGCAGGTCGATAGAATACGTCAATATCAATGTCATTTATTTTTCTGTTCTTATGAAGTCCATTTTCATCATTTAGAATATATGACTTTAGTTCTTGCTCAGAAACCCTTTTTCCTGAGCAAGCGGCCATAATTGCAATTAAAAATATGAGCACTAATCGAGTCATAAGAGAAATCAATACAGAGCTTAATTTGTGTATTCTTTATTTAATCCGGCCAGTACTGGTTCAGTTATATCTTTACCCTTTTCAGAGTAAACAATATTTCCGTACTGTGTCGCCGCCATAATGATTTCGTAGTTATGGTCTTCACCATATTTTTTTATGTATTCGTTAACCTTACTCACCACTTTTGTCGTTAACTCCTGATCTTCTTTTTGAATTTTTTCAGTGACGACTTGCTGGTAGTTAAGAAACTCTTGTTGCTTAGCCTGTAGCAATTCTTCTGTTAATTGTTTTTCTTTTTCACTAAGCTTAGCTTGTTTCGTTTGGTAGTCCTGTATCTTACCTTCTAATTCTGTTTTAAGCGAATCGAGATTGGATTTCCAAATGGAAGTTTTTGCTTCGTATGCTTTGCGCGCATCCTTCATACCATTGTAACCATTCATTAGTTTTATGGAATCAACGTATACAATCGAATCTTTTGATCTGAATTGCAATGCTATGAGTACCACCAATCCTATAATGGTTAATACTTTAAAAGACACTTCAAATATTGACTTTCTTTCCATACAACTATCTGTGATTTGTTATTCTTTTATCTTCTGATTTTTAAGCAATACAATACCATCCAACTCAGTTGGTTTATTTTTTTATTATTCTACAATCGGGAAGGTTATACTTATGGTAGGCTAAGGGGCCCTTTTTGATTGTGCTCAAAACTAAAATTACTTTTCAGAATAAAAAATAACCGCTCAACTATATTTTTCTCAAAAAGAATCTACGAAGCGTCACTAGCTACTAACTTTTGTAAACAATCCATTGCGTGAACATTTTTATTTTAAACTAAGGGCCGCGTTATAAAACATTTTTATTCTTGTCACAGTGGATTAAAATAAAAGCTACGGGCACTCATAGATGTGTCTCAGTAAAAACACTTAAAGTATTGTATGTGATTACTTAGATTCCTCCCATGTAATCTTTCTTGATTTTACAGTCGAACCTTATTAATTGGCATACATCCATAGATACACCAATGCGGTGTCTTGTTAACTTGCAGATTGATTAAAACTGTATGTCGTCGAATATCAAACAACCGAAACGTAAAGACTACTCAATATATCCCTTCATGAATTTATCCCTTGAAGATATGAAGGGAGAAGAATGGTTAGATATTCCAGGCTTCGATGGATATTTCAAGGTCTCCAACTTCGGTAGAGTCTGGGCACTGAAAAGACCTGTCTTCTCCATCACCGGAAAATTCTATTACATTAATGAACGAATCCGGAAACAAAATCTGGTGAAATATTATAACACCTATACCAAAGACTATACGGAGCAACTAGTTCTCAATCTTCGCTTCGAAGGTAAAGCCTATCGCTTTCTGATTAACAGACTTGTCTATAACGTATTCATTGCTCCGATTGATTTTGAAAAAGATGGCAAGCTTGTCGTTCACAAAGATGGTGACAACTGCAATAACAGAGTCGAGAACCTTGTGTTGATGAATGGCACAGAACTTTACGGTCATGGACTCAAACTCAATCGAAGACCACGCTCTGGAACAGTTGTCATAAAGCCGCATCAAAATAAACCTGTCTTCAATGAATTCAATTATCCACGCGCCATAATTAAATACACACTTGGTGGAAAAAAGATTGCGGAATATGAAAGCATTGGACAGGCTGCAAAAGAAAACAACTCTGACCGTGGCGCTCTTCGAGGGAATGCTTTGAAAAAAACTGTGCAGCTTAACGGATTTGTTTATCGCTTTAAAGGAGATACCTATCATGGTGAGCATAAAGACTTTTCATGGGAAAAGCCTGTAACACAATACAACATTGAAGGAAAGAAAATCAGATACTATACAAGTGTAAAAGAAGCTTCTATAAAAACCGGTATTGATGCCAATACCATTAGCAAATGTGCACTACGAAAACTGAGAATTGGAAGTGGGTATGTATGGCGATATGAAGGCGACTCGTACAAAGGTGAGTATAAGGGTGTAATTAAAAACAGGGCAAAGCCAATTGTACAATATACACTGGACGGTAAAGAGGTAAACAGATTTAGCAGTGTTACTCAAGCTACGATAGCTACGGGCTTCTCGGGTGCAACCTTATTGGATAATGCTTACAAGAAAACAAAAATATCACATGGTTATGTGTGGCGCTTCGAAGGAGATCGCTACAATGGCGAACATAAAAATTACCGGAAAGGAAAACCGGTAACTCAGTTTTCATTGGAAGAAAAGAAAATCAAGACTTATCCAACTATTGAAGAAGCGGCAAGACAAACTGGATTAACACCGGACAATATTCAGAAGAATACGAAAGGCGAAAACAAAACAGCAGGCGGTTTTATATGGCGTTACGCTACGAAAAAAGAAACAAAATCGCTTCCATCATTTCAACAGTCGGAGTATAACGGCAGTTCACCAACATCAAAAGGAGTTGTTAAATACTCGGTTGAAGGAAAGAAGCTGGGAGAGTATGTCAGTATTTCCGAAGCTGCATCTCATAATAAGACTTCCCCTTCTAGTATTTCAGGTACTCTTGACAAACATCTTATGCATCAAGGTTTTGTCTGGCGATCAAAAGGAAACCGCTACCGTGGTGAGTTAGTAAAGAATCCACATGCTAACAAAGCTATGCAGGTGACTCAGTATGATCTTACAGGAAAGAAGCTACGAGTATTCAAGAGTACTAAAAACGCAGAAAAGCAAACGGGCATTTCTTCTTCTACAATTTCGATGGTTGCCAGGGGAAAGTTTAAATCAACGGGCGGATTTATCTGGCAGTATGGTGATGGTAAAAAGAAAATAGATGTTAACAAACATTTTGCATCAACGCGTGCGCGCATAGAAAGCATTAGCAAGCCAATCGTAAAATACTCACTGGAGGGAAAACGTCTTGCTGTATTTCCAAGCATTGCAGAAGCCGCGCGATCGGAAGCAGTGCGTGCTAGTATTATATCACGAGCTGTAAATAAAAAAAAGAAATCAGCCTTAGGCTTTATATGGAAATTGAAAGAGGATTAGGTGATTTTACACTAAGTCCTAGAAGTGGTTTTATAACGTTGTCTTTAGGCAAAATAGCTATACACATTAAAATGTGTAATAGCCATGAATGAAGAACAAAAACCAAAACCCAGGGGCTGGAAGTATAAAATCAGACCCTTGGCCGAAAAAAGAAAAGCTGTAGAGTTATTTCAAAAGGGAGAAACACCACTTGCAGAGATTGCCAAGCAATTTGGAGTGAATCCTAGCACCATCACTCAACAATGGATAAAGCAAGTAGAGCGAGGCGTTGATCGTCTAGTAGGTGGGTATAAGATGCCCACAGATACGCTAAGGCTGAAAGTTGTCAGAGAGGTTTTAGCGGGAGCCCTGACAATTGATCAGGCAGCTGAGAAGTATGACATCGTTGATCCTGGAACTATTCAAAAATGGATAAAGAAATTTAATTCCGAAATTGGGTCTGAAGTATCACCCGAATCAATGAGCAAATCCGCTAAGAAAAGAGGCAGAAAATCTAAAACACATCCTCCTGCTGAAATTCCCAATGCCGAGAAAGCGTTAGAAGATGCCAGACTGAAGATTCTGGCATTAGAGACCATGATCACAATCGCAGAGGAACAATTTAAAATTGATATCCGAAAAAAGTATGGCACCAAACAGTCAGAATAATGCGCCAAGATTTCAAAATTGGCGTAAGACGACTGTGCGCGCTGTTTGGTAAAACTCGTCATGCATTTTATGACAAGGAATGGAAACTGGAAGAAGAAACCGTTGAATGTGCCATCGTATTGAAATTGGTAGAGGAACAGCGAAAAGTACTACCGCGAGTTGGCACTCCAAAACTTCATGGGCTCATCCAGCCGTCCCTAGCACAGCACAAGATCAAGATGGGCATCAAGAAGCTTCACGAACTCTTGTCATTCTATGGCATGACTGTGAGGCGAAAGAGAAGAAAGACAATTACTACTTTCTCCAAGCACTGGTTAAAAAAATATCCAAACCTAATTCGCGAGGTTGAAGTAACATACCCCGAAGAGGTCTGGGTAGCTGACATTACCTATATCGCCCTCAAAAATGGATTCTGCTATCTATCACTGCTAACGGATGCATACTCGCGTAAAATCGTTGGGTACTGTCTCCATGAAACGCTGGACAGACATGGCCCTCTCCAGGCACTGGCAGGAGCCTGTAAGAATAGATTGTACCTAGACCACACGGTAATTCATCATTCAGATCGCGGCATCCAATACTGTTGCAGTGATTACATTAAGTATCTTAAACAAGAAAGCTTTATGATTAGCATGACTGAGAACGGAGACCCGTACGAAAATGCGATAGCAGAAAGAGTCAACGGTATCCTAAAGGATGAATTTAACCTTGACAGGGTTTTTGATACTTACGCACATGCGGCTGATGAAGTGTCAAGAGTGATTCCGATCTATAATTGTCATCGTCCGCACGCTAGTTGTGATTTTCTAACACCAGATCAAGCCCACCAGCGAAGAGGTAAACTGAAAAGAAGATGGAAAACCTATTACAAAATCAGGCAACATGAAGAAGAAATTGTGTCCTGACATTTTCCGAGTACAACCTTACCCTCTCCAATGCAAAGGTAGATTTTGGCTAGAACCCGTCAAGGGTAAAATGAACAGCCCTCCCGCTCAAACCCATCCCTTCGCTGCCCTTGACAGAACCTATCCAAAATCTGAATCCGCATTTGAGGAGTTTAAGGATTGGAGTGTTATACTTGTATAGGATTCTTGCCGATAAGAAACGGCAGTGTATAGTAGTTTTGACGATTACAAAACGAGTGTATAGTGATAATGTCAATAAGTCAAAAAAGTGTATAGTTATTTTGCGTAAGGGCACGTTGTCTTTCGCCCTTGAATTGACTTTAATCTTCTTGCTTGAACTTCTTTCAAAGGTTTAGCAACTATTTTTCAACTCTCCGGCAACAAGTTTACATCAAGACGGAGACAATTCTGAACCATCAGCAACACTCTTTTAATGCCTCTATCTACACAAACTACTCCTCATTAGAACGCAACCATCATTATGAGCGGAGAATAAAGTTTATATCACGAAACAAAAAAACCGCATAAAATAATACATACAACAGTATCCACATTTTTGTCCTCCCTGGTGCTGTGTTCGTACAAACTGTCAAATTATGACAGTAATAAAATAAACCAAACAGATGTATGTGGGTAAAAGTACTTACCTGCTTTTCAGGGCTTTATTTTCTTTGCACTTCCTTTGCGTAAGTAAATTCGGAATTAAAACATACCCTTAGACTTCAACTATGAACAACCCATACTCATATTTTAATTCTAATCGTAATGTAAAAAACTTATTTGCCTATGAAAACATGGTTTGTAAGACCCTGCACACTAAAGGAACTAGCCGAACTTTATCGTGTGCCCTATAGTGTACTCAAGAAACATCTGAAACCCATCGCGTCGGAAATCGGCCCGCGTATTGGTCACTATTACATGCTCAAACAAGTAATAGCGATTATCGATTTTTACGGTCTGCCAAGTGATGTAGAACTCATCTTTCCTCCAAAAGTTAGATAAACTAAGGCGAACCAACCATAGCCTCCCTTCGCAGGGAGGTATCATTTTATTCTAATCCCTGACTCATTCCGTTGACAGGTCAGATTACTTTTCTCACTGAAAATTTTCCATCCTCTCAGTGTAAGCAAAAAAACTTCCCGTTCATTTCAAAGCGTGAGCCTTCACCTTTATTATAGTCCGATTGTCAAAAATCAAAGACTTACTCTCGTTAAGCAGGATGATTCCGAAAAAACGAAAACAACAATTTGATCCATCAGAACAAATCGTGACCAATTTTCCCTTTTTCGAATTGAAACGCGTCGAATTAAATTTTCCGATAAAGTTTAAAGTTTTTCAATTTTAATTTACGATCCTTAATGAAGTGATAAACCTCGCTTCTCTGCCGCTCTATCTTTCGAAAAATAAAATGTCTGGCTCTTTTCAATAAGAGCTTTTCGAAAAATGAAAAACATAAAATTATAAATGTATGATTGAATGGGTTGTGAAGCCTTGCAAGGCAAGGGAACTGGCGAAGCTTTATCAGGTTTCGTACAAAGTATTTCTAAGACACCTCAAACCACATCTGAAGGAGATTGGCCCACGCTTAGGTCACTTCTATATGATGCATCAGGTTATTATGATCATCGATATTATGGGCGCGCCACCCTTTGGAGTAAAATTTTTATTTCCACACATAGATACACGCGTTGCAAGTGAAACACGTCAACAAAGTTTTGAAAGCTAAAATCTGGAAGGTGGTTATTCCTATTGTTACAAATCTAAGCAACATGCGCAAGACTCGTAAATCAAAAGCATATCCTTTGCGAAAAGAAACTATTGTCTTTGGCTTAGGACTCATTCCCAAAGAAGGTGTTCCAGAAATCAAGATTCGTTTTAATCGTTCGCGAAAAGTTTTTCTTGGCAAGATCACAGACTCCAAAGATGCCGCAGACTTCCTGCGTAAATTATATTCCCGCGGAAGCATTGAGCTACAGGAAAGTTTTATCGTCCTGTACCTAAACAGGGCAAATGAAATACTCGGATACTATAAGCATGCCATTGGTGGTATATCAAGCGTGGTTGTTGACAGACGGCTTATCTACGCAGCAGCGCTCGCCAGTGCTAGTGCAGGCATTATACTTTCTCACAATCATCCCACGGGTAGTCTTAAACCCAGTCAAGCTGATATTGAAACAACCAAAAATATCAGAGAAGCCGGAGCAATCCTTGACATACGATTACTCGATCACCTGATCATAACCAAAACAAGCTATTTCTCTTTTGCAGATAACAGCATGATATAGTATTGCCTCGAATGAAGACAACTAAAAACGATAGTAAACAGAAATTCCTTCGCAGTGTGATAGCTGATCTTGATGCTGGCGTAAAGCACAATAAGAAATCCATTGAAAAAGTGGCACTCTCTTATGGCATAACGGATAAGACAGAAGTAAAGGAATTTACTGAACTGGCTATTGTATTAAAAGCCCGAAGCATTACACGCTCTAATGATAGTATAGAAGAAAAGTACTGGCGCATTGTTAAGCTCTATGAACGACAGGTCACACTTTCGCATCGCACAAGTCATAGTATGTTGCTTCAACAATACAGTACACCTGCTCCTATTTCTTTTCTCGCTGGCATTTTTGTAAACGCTGATCAAAACATATCTGTATTTGAGCCTTCTGCTGGTAATGGATTATTAACAATTGCGGCTGATCCATCCCGTGTTATCGTTAATGAGATTGATCCTCTACGAAGATCAAATTTATCAGAACAGGGTTATCGTAAAGTATTGAGCCAGGATGCTACACAACCTTTTAAAAACTTTGCTAAAAAATTTGATGCTGTTATTACAAATCCTCCTTTCGGCATTCATGCCGAAGTAAAGTATGAAACCTTTGGTATCCGAACGCTTGATCACCTGATGGCTTTACGTGCGCTGGATACGATGAAGGACAACGGTAAGGCAGCTTTCATTATTGGTGGACATAATCGCTATGATAAAAAAGGAAGATTTCAGAAAGGCGACTGGCGTTTCTTCTTCAACTATCTCTACAGTCGCT
>DATCRE010000424.1:0-5174 GCA_036569145.1 Cyclobacteriaceae bacterium | reverse complement strand
ATGGAATATCAACCTCAACAGATCCTGTCAAAGCAACTATTTTTGCAATAGAAAGCGCTTCAGAAAACAAAGATTATATTGGTATTTTACAGATAGGCCTTCCAAATGAGCTGAGGAATTTTAAACTGTCACCGCCCAACTATTACAGATACGAAAAGGAATTGGAAGTAATATTTAATATTAGAGCCGAGGAATTTGAAAAATTAAGTAAAGTAGAGATTTCCATAAATGATGCACGTAAATTGGTTAAAGAAGTTTTCAACATTGATTTACCTGCATCTCTGAGACAAGAAACCGGAGAATCTCTTCGACTATTGGAAGAATTACCTGCATCATCTTTAGAAAAATCATTCGAGTTTTATGAGAAAGCAGTTAAATACAGTACTAAATAACTAACTATGAAAATTTCGGACGAAATTTTTGATCAGCTTAAGGTTGAAAATATTTACGAAAAGAATTCCACAATTATGCTTTGGGAAAGGCCGGATGCTGGCATTTTATCGCGAATTAGCTTAACAGAAAATTCCACTAAACTATTTGCGGGAGCTAAAAGTATATATAAAGATGTTTCTATCTACTCTAAATTTACTGTTCTGTTCTCGTTACACAATCCGGAAAGCTATATAGAGACAATAGCAATACTAGATCTTATCAAGATCAGTCCCAAAATCGAGAGTGAATGTTTACCCAAAGGGCAGCTCACCATCTGCTCAATTGACTTCCCGAGTGGTAAGCCGGAATTACTTCAAAAGTTAAAATCGTACAACGAAAACATGGACTATACTAAACATGACATTCTTTATTTAACCCAAAAACCAGTTATCACAAGAATACTTGAATTGATTTAATTTAATGAAAATCGATCACTCTATAATTTTGGCATTGATAAAGAATTTAAATGAAGGCGATGGGGCTTCACTACCCATGATAGATCACCATTTTTTCCGTATAATCGATAATAAAGGAGTGTCGTCTTCGATCACGGATAACAATCAACTGCTAATAGCAATTGACGCTCTTCGTAATAATGGCCTTATACAGATGAATTCAATTAACAACTTTGTCATCACACAGGAAGGCATGAGATGGCTTAAAGAGCACCCTTTTAAAAGTTAAAGAGGTCAATTTAAGCTCATTAACAATTAATCAGCATTCGGTATTGAATTTTTATGCTCTTAGTGCCGCGCAGGATTTATATAAGTGCCTTTGGTTAAGCGAATTTTTAATCAGATGGATAGAGATAAAGTACAAAATCAGATAGCGCGTTTAAAACAGATTGAAGACAATCTTCGTAAAGAGACGGACAAGTATCATAAAGATGCGAAATCGTTTAAGGATGACAAAAACTTACAGGAAAAATTAAGCTTGCTTGAGACAACTTTTAAAGAAAGACGGAGGCTCGAGTGGTCATTGCTTGATAAAAATGAAAGACTTAATAGAAGACTTCAACTGATTGAGTCTGCAAAGAAATACTCTGATAATGAAAGTAATCCTCGCATTCAATATATGTTAGGATATATCAAACTATTAAACTTGCTAGAAGCTTACGAAGAAGCTATAAATGGAAAACATTTAAAAAGTGAACTTACTTTTGAGTTAATAAACCTAAAAACAATTTTGGGTAGGAGCGATTTCGTCAATCTTGAAAATATAGCTTTAGAAGCAATAGAAAATTTGAATAAGGAAAACCATGATCTATCAATAAAGGAGCTTGTAATAGATATTGTAATGCTTTATGATAGACTTGTACAACTATCATCAAGCTAAAAGAATATGAGCAGAGACTGCCAAATAATCTTTTCCTTGTCCTTTGTTGATGCTGAATCAATCGTTGTTGAAGTTCTTAAAGAGCATTTTAAATTTGGACAGACACTTACTCAAAGTAACTATGACTACATTTTCAATGAAATTGAATTGTGATGATATTAAACAGCAAAATTTATATCCGATTTTGTTTTTGAATGAAATTCCAAGTGATGATCACTTCAAAAGTGGAAATTTGAGCAGAATAGTGAAAAGCGACAAGTCAATATTTATTTGGTGTCAATCACTGTGTGTTGATATACCTGTAGGAACTGAATTTGATATAATCTTTCCTCATCATGACATTGAGATGAATGACAATATTAACGCTGTGTTAAAGTATGTTTCGATTAATCCTGCATACGAAGTCAGCTACTTGCCTAATGGCTATAGTGGAATCTGCCTTATTGATTTTCCGGACGGCTTGCCCGCTTTTGTTGCAAAAATTAAAACCCGAAAACGAAAAGTATGATTACAACACATATGATAGGTTATATCTAACATCAAAGGTAATATTAACGCAGTTGCTAAAATTGATGAACTAATAGGTGGTGACAAAAGAATATTTTATTTCACTAGGATTTTCAGAGCTATATGATCCCCAATTAAAAGTTAAAAGACCTAATTATTTAATATGGTGGAATCTATTTTTCCCAGGCGATAGTATAACTATTGAGCTGATATATGATAACCGTGAATGGCGAGTCAAAGAGATAAGTTTCGAAGGTCCCTTTTCCAAAGAGAAATTTGCGGAATATCTAAAAGATGAAAGCATTGATTCTATAGTACGATTTATACAGACATACCCTAGGAACACTTTTTAATGTTTACTAGCTTATTTAAGCTCTCATGCTTAGTCGGTTAAAATTTAAAGACCTTAAAGGCTTATGAAAATGTCGTCAGAAATATGGGATTACTTAAACGGTAATGAAGCATATAAAAAATATCTATCCTTGGATCTATTGGAAATTCCATCTGAAAAAGAACTTCTAAATATATCAATTGACATTATGTCGCCCAATTCGCTTTTTTATACTTGCAAGAGCGAGTAACGAAATAAGAGTAGGTCAAAAGTTTGATTATCTTTTTAGCTCAAATAGTATAGAACGTCCAATTAAACACAGCTCTATATTAAGACATGTTTCAGTGAATAAAAGTTATGATATAGAATATATTCCAAGCGGATATTCTGCCATTTGTCTTGTTGATTTCCTTGAATGGAAACCATCATGTGTCGGGAATCTTAAACGAAATGATACCGGTAAAGGGAATACTGTAGAGGTGGAATATGAGAGAATTACACTTTGCACCGAGGAAATGGTTAATGCTATTTGCGGGGCAATTAAGAGATTTAGTTAACATATAGGTTTTCCCTCATGCCCTTGGAGTTCTTCACCAACAAGGCAGGGGTAAATACAATATAAAATGAATCAACAACTAGAAGATATATTCGAAGAATTTCATAAAGAAAATATTCTTGAGGAATATTTGACTATTACATTAATCGATATTCCTACTGAAGTAGAAATGAAGAATATTGATTATAAAACAAGTTTAACCAAAAATGAATTATGGGTGTTTGCGAATGCATATAAAGACACAAAGATAGGATCATCATTTGATACCATCTTTCTATACCATTCGCCTGAAATATATACATATAATCGAGCTGTCTTAAAGTACGTCTCAGTGAATCCTAGCTATCACGTGAATCACTTACCAAAAGGATATAGTGCAATTTGTCTGTTCTACTTTCCGGATGGGAAACCTGATCTATTGAATAAATTGAAGCCTTATAATACAAAAATCGACTATAGTAGATATGATACATTATGCATGACGCAAAAACCAATAATGGAAAAAATATTAAAAATGTTGTAAAATAATATTGCTATAATATATAACTGATGGGAGATGTATTGCTAAGAATGATTTACAACAAAGTTTACGATGAAGGGTACTTTGAGAAGTATTTGACACTCTATCTTTTGGATGTACCTACCGAAGCTCAATTGATAAAAAGTGACGCAAGCCTACTACAATCAGATGAAAATTGCTCTTTGATTATTGCAAGAGGCTTTGATGATAATATTAAGGTAAATGCTACTTTTGATGCAATTATTTCACAAAATAATATTAAGACCTCAATTTTTACGCGAGCTATACTTAAATATATTTCTGTCAATCCGAGTTATAAAATTGACTATTTGCCAAAGGGATATTCGGGGCTTTGCTTACTAAATTTCCCTCAAGGAAAGCCTGACATTTTAAAAAATATACCAGTATATGGTGAAAATAAAGATTACGAAAAGCATGACATTTTAATCTTAACTCAAAGGGCTGTTTTGGAAAGAATTTTTGATGAGTATAATGATTTTAGTCAATATTGAAAAGTATGAAGATACACTCTCCCAATATGGCGGGTGGAGCGATCGCGAAATTAGGTTGGCAAACTGCTAAGATAGAAAAGGCAGGAATAGACAATGTAAAAAAGCACCTATCTCGTTTAGAGCCCGATGATTGGAACGCAGCAATGATCAAACGCCTGGAAGACATCGAAGCAGGTAAATTGCAGCCAACTGATTTTGATAAGAGGTTTTATACCCATGAGTTAAACGAGTTTAATCGATACAAAGAATTAGGTTATGAAGCGACACATTACTCACAGATACAAAAGATGTTTGGGAAAATACCCATGCAGCAGCACTTGAGGATTATCAGTTATATGAAATGATTGATTACAATGGAAAACGGATAAGATCATTAAATCACCCAGATGTTCAGAAATGAAATTGAATAAAGAATCTATAGAGTGTTTGAAAATAATTGAACATTACACCAATACAAAGGGTCATGTTGGACTTTCAATATTAGAAAGAAACCTTTTCGACTTAATTGGCTTCGACTATGCTATTCAAAATAATATTCGATTAACTAGTATCATTGATATGCTTTCTAAGGAAGGATTTGTTATTGAGGAAGGTTTATCCAATAAGATTACTGAAAAAGGGCGTGAATTTTTGAAACAGCACAAAGAAAGCCAGGCGTAGCACCACACCCAAATCCCACACTGATTTGAAATGTTAGCACTCAAAGAAGGTCTAAGCACAATATAAAGAAATGAAATTTAAAGTCGCATTTAATACTTTTTCCTCTGGTTATTTTAGTTCAAAGTAAAAATGGCGTTCATATATATATACTATCAAGTTCTATGGAATTTGTTGAAGTCCTACGCAATTAGAACAGAGAGGTATTAAATCATTTTTCAGAGGCACAACAAGAAATAAAATTGATAACTCTCTATATTCCGGAAACTCCAATACATTGGAAAATGGAATATCAACCTCAACAGATCCTGTCAAAGCAACTAT